>CAKRCJ010000033.1 GCA_934307185.1 uncultured Roseburia sp. | reverse complement strand
TCTGCACCATGGAGATAAGACTTTAACAAATCATGGAAGCCATTGCTTTCCATGATTTGTTGCATAAAGGCTTATCGTAATGTCCGGTGCAGGAAAATCTAATTACAGGGCAGGTACTTTTCAACGGAATACAAACCATAAAATGCAGCCTAAAAATCTGTGGTGTTATGTTACCTAAACTCCGGCTTAATTAAAGCCCACAATTTTCTGCGACAATTTATAAGCCGCAACCGAAATTTTTCTTCCACCCTTACCTGGAAGATTCATTGCATTTCCCATAATACCGTTTCTTAAATGATGGAACAGACGGATATCATGGTCTTTAATATACTTCCACAGCTCACGTTTCTTCTCAAGATTTTCCTCTGTGCCGGAACGGATTAGCATAATTGTGGAGATAACCGTAATAATTTCAAGATAATTAAACATATAATGACGCAGTTTTGGATTTTGGATTTTCCAGAGGTCAAATGCGTCAACCATGATTTTATTTACTTTAATCTGCTGATCGATACGGCTGATCATTACCTTCTCATTGACCGACTGATCATCACGTCCAATAAAGTAACGATAAAAATCCACATCCATATAATACATATGTTTTACGCTTGGTAATGGTTTGTAAACATAAATATTATCTACATAAAAAGTATGCTTTGGCAATTCCAAGCCACATTCTCTTAACAACTGTGTACGGTAAATGACAGAGTGCATTAATATATACTGTCCTTTATGAAATCTTCCGGCTTCACTCCAGGTAAAAATCTTATCCTGTGGAAGGGAGGAATAACGCATTACTTTTTTGTGTTTTGCCCCTTCTTTTTCATAAACATAGTTTGCAATAAACATATCGAGCACGGTATCTCCACCAGCAAGCTCACGCAGTTTATCCAAAACCTTTTTATATGCGTCCAAATCAACCCAGTCATCACTGTCGACAACTTTAAAAAATAACCCGGTTGCATTTCTTATACCGGCGTTAACCGCCTCTCCATGTCCACCATTTTCCTGATGAATGGCACGGATAATTCCCGGATATTTTTTCTCATACTCATCTGCGATTTCCGCAGTACGGTCCTTTGAACCATCATCTACTATAAGAATCTCTACATCATCGCCCCCCGGCAACAGAGAATTAATACAATGTTCCATGTAATCCTGTGAATTGTAAGACGGGATTGCAAAAGTAAGTAATTTCATAACTTTATCCTTTCCTGCTGATATACTGTAATACAATCTCTATTATACATATTTTATATGCGCAAGCCAATTTATTTTTTCTTAAGACTTTCCAAAGAATGACTTTTTCTTTATTTTGAACTTTTTGTTCATATTTTATTAACAAAAATCTCACAAACCACTCATACGATAGACATAATTCAACTTTATACTCTAGGTATAAGTTAAGACAACAAGAAAATTTTCATAGAACTTTTTTCATACTTGGAAAGCAATTTCCAAGTTGCCTTGCTTAACCAGTAAGCAAGGTTCCTCCCAGAAAACAGTGAATCATTTCACTTTCAATACACAATCTTTTTCATATGAATGGCCGGTGCGATGCACCGGCTCCCTCTTTTTTATTCCATAAATTTTTCATTTCCAAGTTTTATGTTCATATATTTTGCATACGCGGCAAATGCCGATGGGATTGCATATTTTTCCTGCGAGCTTTCTGCATCTACAAAAATCAGATTTTCGTCTCCGTTCAAATCCGTATTTTCCGCAAATCCTGCCTCCTCCACAAGAATTGCATACCCCTCCATTCTCCACTCAATATGGGAAAAAATATGCTTTGCATCACTAAGCTTTTGAATACGGATAGGCGAAAGCTTTAATCTTTTTACATATTCAATAATTTCATCCTGTGAATAATTTCCTTCGATATTCGGAAGTTCGTACAAGCCCGCTAAAAGTCCTTTCTTTGGTCTTTTCCGGATAGCAACTTTGTCGGCATCCCTTATCACAAGCACTGTCCTGTTTTCAATCCGGCGTTCCTTGGCTTTGCTTTTCACCGGGAACTCCATAATCCGTCCCTCTTTTTTTGCAAGACAAAAATCACACCATGGACATTTTTCACACAAAGGCGCACCATTTGGAAGACACACGGTTGCACCAAGCTCCATTAAAGCCTGATTGTATGCACCCGGATTTTTCATTTCCTGCATATTTTCCCGAAGCAGCCCCTCAAGCTTTGTCCGGAAAGATGCCTTTGTAATATCTGACTCATCTGCTGTGACCCTCGTAAGAACCCGGAAAACATTTCCGTCTACTGCCGGAACCGGGATTTGAAATGCAATCGAGGCAATGGCACCTGCTGTGTAGCTTCCAATTCCTTTCAACTCCAACAGCTTTTCATAGTCTGCCGGAAGTTCCCCTCCATACTCTTCCACAACCTGTATGGCAGCTTTTTGCATATTCCGCACCCGGTTATAATAACCAAGTCCTTCCCACAGCTTTAAAAGCTCATCCTCCGGACATTCTGCAAGCGCAGACACATCCGGCAGTCTCTTTAAGAAACGTTCAAAATATGGCTTTACCGCCTCCACACGCGTCTGCTGCAGCATAATTTCCGAAACCCATACCCGGTAAGGCGTTGCCTCTTCTCTCCATGGAAGCACTCTTGCGTGGCGTGAAAACCAGTCTAATAACGGTTCCGTTAATATTTCCAAATCAAAATCTGTTAACATTTTTTCTTCCTTACTTCATTATTTGTGCCTGATTTTTTCACATACGCACATTATAAATAGAAACTTCGTCTGTGTAAATGGATTGATTTTACATTTTTTTCAAATTTTAGAAAAGTTTTATCCTGCTTCTTATTGACAAATTCTCTTAAAAGAAGTACCCTAGATATAACATGTATTGTTAATTTTTTATCAATCTATTCAGGAGGGTATTATCGTGAGCGAATTCAACAATTTAAAATTAGATGTGGAGAATGAAATTGCCGTTCTTACCATCTCAAGACCAGCAGCATTAAATGCATTAAACAGTGAAACATTAGACGAATTAAACACAGCTTTAACAGAAATCGAAGGAAGAGATGATGTCAAGGTTGTAATCTTAACAGGTGGTCCTGACAAGAAGGATAATGCATTCAAATCTTTCGTTGCAGGTGCTGATATTGCAGAGATGGTTAACTTTACAGCTCCAGAAGCAAGAGCATTCGGTATCAAAGCTTCTGTTCCGTTCTTCAAATTAATGAATATGCGTCAGGTTACAATCGCAGCCGTTAACGGTTTCGCACTTGGTGGTGGATGTGAAATTGCCATGGCATGTGATATCCGTATTGCATCTGACAATGCAATCTTTGGCCAACCGGAATGTGGTCTTGGAATTATTCCTGGTTTCGGTGGTACACAGAGACTTGCCCGCTTAGTTGGTATGGGACGTGCAAAAGAAATGATTTTCACATGTGACAATATTGATGCCGCTGAAGCTTACCGCATCGGCTTAGTAAACAAAGTTGTCGAAAAAGAAGAATTAATGCCAACTGCAAAAGCTATGGCAGAGAAAATTATCTCTAAAGGAAGCTATGCTGTATCTGTTGCAAAAGCAGCAATCAACAATGGTTATGATATGGATATTAAGAATGCAGTTGAAATGGAAGCAAATCTTTTCGGTGTTGTAAATGATACACATGATAAAAAAGAAGGAATGGGTGCCTTCTTAGAGAAGAGAAAAGCTGACCTTACCGATTTCTAAATCCGGTTTTAATATATAGGAATATTTTCCTATTTATATAAACATTAACAAACATTTTATTTCAACAATTATGGAAAAGGAATGAAAAAAAGATGGTGTACCGGCCATCTTTTTTTCGTTCCTTTTTATATGGAAGCTTCCATTTTTTTCATTTCTTTTTCATGGGTTATAAACATTCCAAAAGCCACAATATTTAAAATAAACTGCGTTACAACTGCTGTTATCCAAATTCCATCCAGGTCAAAAATTCGTGGAAGAATAAGAAGCGTAAGCGGTGTCATAATAACCGGGTCAAAATAAATCATAAACAGTGAATATTTATCTTTTCCGACGGAATAGAAAAATGAATTTGTCACACGGACAAGCCCTGTAAAAATAAGCTGTGCTGCTGTAAGCATAACTGCATGATAACCAAGCTCTGCTGCTTCTCCACGATATCCATAAACAGCCGGATAAAACTTTGCTGTTGCAATTGTAAATATAAATAGGAAGAAACTGACACTTACCGCTGTAATAATTGCTTTATTCCGGATACTTCTTATTGCCTTAAAATCATGTGCTCCATAAGCAAAGCTTGCTAACGGCTGAATTCCTTCTGCAATACCAATCAGAAGCACCCTGTAAGAGCCAACCGTGGAACTGATAAGTGCATATGCATTTACCGCAAGGTCTCCACCATATTTCAGACACGCAACATTGTGATATAAAATTAACAATGACGGTGTAAGTGATATTCCAAACGGTGAAACTGCTGTTTTAAATATCTTTTTCCAGTAT
Organism: uncultured Roseburia sp.; assembly: GCA_934307185.1. Lineage (GTDB taxonomy): Bacteria > Bacillota > Clostridia > Lachnospirales > Lachnospiraceae > Roseburia. Next base: position 8,602 of record CAKRCJ010000033.1, on the reverse strand, counting down.
TCTTTTTTTATTTTAAACTGTGAAAACCGGATTGGATCCTGTTTTTTGGTAATAAGAATGACCAGACAGCAGACTGTCGTAAATAACTGTGCACAAAGTGATGCTCCCGCTGCCCCTCCTATCCCTAAATGAAACACATACATAAATATAAAATCAAGGAAAAGATTGGTAACTAATCCACCAACCATAATAACCATGGCACTTACCGCACGGTTGTCATTGCGGAGAAGAGGTGTTAATCCACAGGATAAAATCTGAAGCACGCCGCCTGTTAGCATCACTCTTCCATATATTTGTGACAACCGCAATAGTTCTCCCTCTGCCCCCATTAATTTCAATAACGGAGTTAATAAAAAAAGGAATAAAATCGTAACTACAATACTCGATGCCAATAATGCCAAAATGATATTTGCACGTACAATGTTCGACTCTTCCCTTTTTCCCTGTCCTTGTTTTGTTGACATTATTACGGCGCCTCCGCATCCAATGCCGGTGCCGATTGCAGTCACAACTGCAATAACCGGCCACGCAACATTGACTGCGGATAATGCCGTATCACCTATTAAATTACTGACAAATAAACCATCAATTACAGAATAGGCACTTTGGAGAAACATGGTGATCATGGAAGCCATGACATATTTTCCAAATTTTTTTTCTACGCCTGCCTGTTCCATATTAATTGCTTGCCGGCTGGGCTGCTACCGCTTCATCCATCATAGCATCCCGCTCCTCCTGTGAAAGTCCGGCGAGAACTTCATTTATTTTATCTACTAATTCTGTATTTCCTTTCTGGCATGGAATTCCGAGGTCTGTCTCCTCGCTGCTTACTTCAAATCCGGTTCCACCCTCAAAATCAATGATTTTTAAATCCGGATTGGTCATTAGAATAGATTTCGCAGACGGCATATCACAGGTAAATCCATCAATTTTTCCTGCATGGACGGCTGCTACCATGGAAGCAAATGTATCAAGTGCTGCGTCTTTTGTTGCAAAGTCTGTCACCTGGTCAAGTACATCATACCATACTGTATTTAAAGTAGATGTAAGCGTCGCTCCTTTAAAATCTGCCAGATTTACTACATCTGCATACGGTCCGTCCCCTGCAACAACCGCAACAATATTTGCATTATAATAAGGATTGGAAAAATCTACCGACTGCGCTCTCTCACTTGTAATAGACATACCTGCAATCGCACAATCTACTTTTCCTGACTGAATGGAAAGAATAAGACCATCCCAGTCAATCTGTGTAATTTCAAGCTCCATTCCAAGCTCATCTGCTATGTACTTTGCAACCCGGACATCATATCCATTCATATAAGAACCATTTGTTGTCATTACTGCCCCATTGGAATCATCCTCCTGCAGCCAGTCAAATGGTGCGTAATCCGCTGACATTGCCACGCGTAAAACTTCTTTTCCAGAAGCTGAGGTTTGACCACCTGCCTCTGTCACACTTGCTGTCTCACCTGTCACTGTTTTCTCAGAAGCTGCTTCATCCGAACCTCCACATGCTGTAAGTGAAATTGCCATTGCTGCTGTCAAAAGTGCTGCTGTTAATTTTCTTTTCATAATGATATCCTCCTTATTTTACATGATATTATGTCATTTTTTCTTCCTTTAGCCCTGCATAAATCTGCTTAAAAACTCTCTTGTTCTTGCTTCTTTCGGATTATTAAACAGCTCCTGTGGTGGTGCATCCTCCACAATATAGCCTTTATCCATAAAAATTGTTCTCGTGGAAACATCCCTGGCAAATGCCATTTCATGTGTTACAATTACCATCGTAAGTCCTTCATTTGCAAGCTGCTTCATAACAGAGAGAACCTCTCCGACCATCTCCGGGTCTAACGCCGATGTCGGCTCATCAAAAAGAAGTACTTCCGGTTCCATTGCAAGTGCCCTGGCAATCGCAACTCTCTGTTTCATACCACCGTATAACTGATGCGGCTTTGCTTTTACATAAGGAGCCATTCCTACTTTTTCCAGATATTTCATGCAAATTTGGGTGGAATATTCTTTGCTTCTTTTTTTCACCTTATGTACACCAGCCATGCAATTATCAAAAACCGTCATGTTATTAAATAAATTGAACTGCTGGAACACCATTCCAACCTGCGAGCGGAAACGGTTAATCGTAGAGGCATCTTTCGTCAAAGGATAGCCATGATATAAAATCTGTCCACTTGTCGGTGTCTCCAAATGGTTGATACATCTTAATAAGGTAGATTTACCTGAACCGGAGGAGCCGATAATACAGACCACATCCCCTTCAAATAAGTCAAAACTGATATCCTTTAATACTTCATGTTCTCCAAATTTTTTTTCAAGATTTTTTACACTGATAACCGGTCCCCTGAATTCATAGGTTGCGTCCTTTGCCTCTGTCGTTATTTTTTCATTAAATTTAAATATGGATTGTTTTGCCATCGCACTTTCCTCTTTTCTTTACAAATCTGTTCCCCTTTATTCTGCTGTCACTGACGCAGGCGTTAAAACCTCATAGCTTTCTTTTCCTGCCAGATATTTTTCAATCAGCTTCATAAGACCGTTAAATACTAATGTAAGCGTCAGATAAATCATTGCAGTAATCATATATGCCTCAAACGTCTTAAAGTATGTTCCGGCTGCCACTTTTGTAATGTAGAAAAGCTCTGTGACTGCAATTACATTTAATACGGAAGTATCTTTAATGTTCGCAACAAATGTATTTCCAATCTGCGGTGCAATAATTTTGAATGTCTGCGGAAGAATAATGTAAATCATCATCGGTACATATCCCATTCCCAGTGCCTTTGCACCTTCAATCTGACCAACATCAATGGAATTAATACCACCACGGACGGTCTCAGACATATAAGCACCTGTGTTTAATAAAATAATGAAAATTGCTGCATGAAATGGTTTTAAGTCCAATCCAAACACTGTGGCTGAACCATAATAAATAACCATTGCCTGGACAATCATTGGTGTTCCACGGAAAATCGTGACATATATTTTTGTGATAATCCATGGAATTCCAAGTAAAATTCTCTTTATCCAGTTGTCCTGGGCTTTAATATCAGTCGCCTGGATAATTCCAACCAGAAATCCTAAAAGGCATCCACAAACCGTACCGGCCAACGATGTTTCCAATGTGGTAAGTAAACCTTGCAGATAATATCCGTGATACTGTTGTATCAGAAAAATAATCCATCCAAAAAATGTAGTAGGTGTATTCGTCATAACTAATCCTCCTTGTTTTCCGAAGGAAAATCCGAGCCTCTTTTTGCGAGGAGAGGATTTATCCTCCTTGTTTTTTTATAGGCAAAACGAAAAGGCGCTAAGGATGTTTCCCTAGCGCCTTTGCTATCTTCAGGACTTGCTGCATGATTGCTCTGCCGAATTAAATTAAACCTGTTTTATCACACTTTTTGTTTTCCTGTCAACAAAAATGAGCTATTTTTTTTTACTTTGTATATTTTTTTCAATATCCTATTATTTTTTCATTGTTTCTTGTGAAAAGTGTAAGAATTTTGATTTTTGTATTAAATTTTATGTTTTGATTGCTTATATATTAACTATGGAAACAACTGTCGCACAATTTCTCTTTTTTCTCTTATTCATGTGAATTTTCCTCTTGACAACCTGATATTTGTGAATTTATATTAGCAGTCATAAACAAATGGAGGTAACGGACTTATGAAAATTGTTGTTATCCAGGAAGAAATTATTCAGACGGATATTACTCCTTCTGAACTCACACAGCGTTGGAAAAAGCTAAAGCAGCTTCCCGGTGTGGATGAAGTTCACATTGAAGTTCCAGAGCATTATCCGGATATAGAACAGCTTCATACTTATATCGGAGACGCTGATGCCGTCTTTGGCCTATGGATTGGTCCTGACAATATGAATGAAGAATTTTTAAGTTTTCATCCAAATCTAAAATATGTTGCTACGCTTGGACATGGCTGGGAAAAATTTGATACAGCTATGACTACACGGCTGGGACTTACTATTTCAAACACTGTCTATGGTGCACAGACAATTGCCGAATATGCATTTGCCCTGTTAATGGATGTATGCCACCATACCGGTCTGCATGATACGCGGATAAAAACCATCGACTGGTCCTCTCCCGCCAACCATAATGAATTTTGCAAAACGGTTACAAGACAGATTGAGCTTTATGACAAAACAATCGGAATTATCGGGCTTGGTTCAATCGGCTTTGCTTTTGCAAAAATGGCGGACGGTTTTGGAATGCATGTTCTTTCTTACAGCCGCCACAAAAAAGAAGGCACTGAATATGATTTTATTGAGCAGGTGTCCCTTGAGGAACTGCTTTCCCGAAGTGACTTTATTTCCCTTCATACACCACACACACCTGCGACAGAGCATATCATCAATAAAGACACCATTGCAAAAATGAAAGATGGCGTCATTTTAATTAACACAGCAAGAGGTGCCCTGATTGATGAAAACGCTCTTGCCGATGCACTTTTTACCGGAAAAGTCCAGGCCGCAGGCTTAGATGTTCTGACAGAAGAACCACCGGTGCATGGAAGTCCTTTATTAACTGCACCAAACACCGTCATTACCGGACACATTGCCTGGCTTACAAGAGAGTCAAGAATTCGTGCCATTGATATGGCAATTGACAACTTCCGCAGCTTTTTAGAAGGACATCCGGTATCAATTATAAATTAACAAAAAATCATAAAAAGGAGATTATGACTATGAATGTAGAATGTTTATTAAGAGATAGTATGAAAACAAAACCAAAGAGCAACCGTGGTGCCAGACAGAAAACCTCCACACCAAAAAATGTTACACGGATGAACTATAACGAAAATCCTTATGGCATGTCTGAAGCGGTAAAGAAAACTGTTGTCGATGCCTCACTAAACAGCTATATGTATCAGGACTTTTTTGCCATCGATATCAAAAAAGACCTTGCTGATTTTTACGGTCTGACCGTAGACCATGTCTGTATCGGTGCCGGTTCCTCTGCCATTATTGATATGCTCGGTGAGGTATTTATCAACTATGGTGATGAAGTTGTTTACTGTTCTCCAACTTACGAAGCATTTCCGGATATGATAAGTGATAACGGCGGTGTGCGCGTTGAGCTTCCGCTGACAAAAGACTATTGCTATGACCTTGATGCGATGCTTGCTGCTATCACAGATAAAACCAAAATGGTGATTGTCTGCAACCCGAATAATCCGACCGGAACCTATGTAAATTCTGCAAAAGTTGAAGAATTTGTCCGCAAGCTCCCGGAACATGTTATTGCTGTTGTTGACGAAGCCTATTACGAATACGTAGAGGATCCTACACACTACAGTCTCATTAAAATGATAAAAGAAGGCTATGACCGCCCTCTTTTTGTCCTACGTACTTTCTCAAAAATTTATGGAATGGCGGGCTTACGTATCGGCTATACGTTTGCTGACCCACTGTTAATCGACGAGCTTATGAAAGCCTGCCAGGCATGGAATGTAAGCTATAATGCACTTGCCGCTGCAAGAACTGCATTAAAAGACCAGGATTACATAAAAAAAATAAAAGCACTCACAACAGACGGCAGGGAATATCTGACACGCGAATTAACAGAATTAGGCTGCAATGTTGCACACCCATGTGCAAACTTTATTTACTTTGACACCCATCATGACCCGAAGGAAATCCGCGCAGCTTTAGCCGAACGCAAAATTATGATTAGTGCCTTCGCGTTTAACCGTGTCAGTGTCGGTACAAAAGAACAAAATGAAGCTTTTATAAATGCGTTAAAAGATATTCTATCCTGCTATTAATAGTTGACCTTTTCCTCCAAATGAACTAGGATGAAAGAAAATGTATCTTAAGATAAAAGGAGGAACTATGATAGACAAAATGATTGGTTTTATCGGTGCCGGAAATATGGGCAGTGCCATGATCGGCGGAATTATAAATTCAGGACTTGTCACTACAAGCCAGATTATCGCCAGCGCCCATTCCGCTGCCACTTTAGAAAAGCTTCAGGAAAAATATTCCATTGAAACAACCTTATCCAACGAAACTGTTGCAACACGGAGCGATATTTTATTTCTTGCTGTAAAGCCAAATAAATTTGATGAAGTCATTCCTTTGATTGCTTCTCATGTAAAATCTGACTGCGTGATTGTATCCATTGCCGCCGGAAAAACAATTTCTGCAATAGAGGACACTTTTCGAAAACCCATCAAGCTTGTACGTGCCATGCCGAATACACCGGCTTTTGTCGGCGAAGCAATGAGTGCTCTCTGTGCAAATGCAAACGTAACCAAAGAAGAATTAAAAGTTGTCCAGTCATTATTTAATGCTTTCGGAAAATCTGAAATCATTACAGAAAATATGATGGATGCTGTCATCGGAGTATCCGGTTCTTCTCCTGCTTATGTTTATATGTTTATCGAAGCAATGGCAGATGCTGCTGTCGCTGATGGAATGCCACGGGCACAGGCCTATAAGTTTGCAGCACAGTCTGTTTTAGGCTCTGCAAAAATGGTATTAGAAACCGGAAAACATCCGGGAGAATTAAAGGATGCCGTCTGCTCGCCGGGCGGAACGACCATTGAAGCAGTTGCTGCTTTAGAAGCAGGCGGTTTCAGAAATACTGTCATTTCTGCACAGCGCGCCTGCTCGCAGAAATCAAGAGACATGAGTAAAAATTAAAATAGCTGTTTTTTCAAATAACAGTTATAAATAAATGGAGGCTTAATTATGTGGGCATACGAAAGTGTATTTTATCAGATTTATCCGCTTGGATTTTGCGGAGCACCCTTTGAAAATGACGGTGTATTAGAACACCGCATTTTAAAAGTAAATGACTGGATTTCTCATATCAGTAAACTTGGTGCAAATGCAATTTATTTTTCTCCGGTGTTCGAGTCAGACACGCATGGATACAATACCAGGGATTACACAAAAATTGATACCAGGCTTGGAACAAATGAGGACTTTAAATTAGTTTGTGATAATCTTCACAAAGCCGGGATTAAAGTCGTTCTTGACGGTGTATTTAACCATGTAGGCAGAGGTTTTTTTGCGTTTCAGGATGTTTTACAGAAAAGATGGGACTCTCCTTATAAAGACTGGTTTCATATTAATTTCGACGGTAATTCCAATTATAATGATGGACTCTGGTATGAAGGCTGGGAAGGAAATTACGATTTAGTAAAACTGAATTTAAGAAATGAAGAAGTCATCAATCATATCTTTTCCTGCATTAAAGGCTGGGTAGAAGAATTTGACATTGATGGTTTAAGGCTTGATGTTGCCTATTGCCTTGACCACGACTTTTTAAGAAGGTTACGTTCATTCTGTGACAGTTTAAAACCGGATTTCTTCTTAGTCGGTGAAACCTTACATGGCGACTATAACCAGTGGATGAATGAGTCCATGCTCCATTCTGTCACAAACTATGAATGCTATAAAGGACTGTATTCAAGCTTTAACAGCATGAATATGTTTGAGATTAACCACTCCCTGTTACGCCAGTTTGGTTCAGAAAACTGGACTCTTTATAAGGGAAAACATTTGTTATCCTTCGTCGATAACCATGACGTGACACGCATTGCAAGTATTCTGACAAATGAAAATCATCTTCCTTTAATATACGCACTGGCTTTTGGCATGCCTGGAATTCCATGTGTCTATTATGGCAGTGAATGGGGTGCAAAAGCAAGAAAAGAGGAAGGAGACCCTGCACTTCGCGCCTGCTTCGACCAGCCACAATGGAATGACCTTACCGATTTTATTTCCAGACTTGCAACTGCGAAAAAGAACTCGAATGCTTTAAATTATGGTAATTTCCGTTCGGTTCTTTTAACAAACCAACAGTGTATTTTTGAACGGAAAACAGACACGGAACGGGTTCTTGTCGCTATCAATGCAGACGAAAACACTTTCCATGCAGATTTTGATGCCGGCTGTGGCACTGCAATCGACCTTATCACTGGAGAAAAACATGACTTTGGTGGTGGCAGTGACCTTGCTCCTTATAGTGCATCTTATTGGAAAATGGAACGTTAATTTTTTCTCTTATAATGTGTAATTGCCTTGCGAATGAAATGATAGATTTCCCGGAAAATTGCAAATATAAGGAACATCATCAGAAAACCGACCACACCAAACACTATGTCGGCAAATTCCATTGCTCCTGTATTAGTAACTTTCTGGCCTATTTCAATCGCAAAGGTAATTACAAGTATCAGGGTAAATACATAAATCCATGATATCACCATAACATGATTATTTTTTGCAAGCCATTTAAAAACCGGATGCACGACAAAGATAAATGCCATTCCAAGTAAACCTATTACAATAAAATGTAATTCTTTATCAGAAAAATCATATTCATATCTGTCATTTATTCTCATTATGTAACTATGTATTTTGGCAATCCATTCTATTAATGTATATAATAATGCTTTCATCTGCAATTCTCCCTCTGATGTTTTTATTATCTGTGCTTTATCATAACACTTCTTTAAAATCATGTAAACCGGAGTTTAGGCAATGTAGTGCTGCAGATTTTGCGGCTGCATTTTATGGTTTAGTAAATAAATGACGCTGCCACATTTAGGCTGTGTTA
>CAKRCJ010000032.1 GCA_934307185.1 uncultured Roseburia sp. | reverse complement strand
TCATCTTTCGATGACTTGAAATTCAAAATCTTTCAAGGTTATTCACTGTTCAGTTATCAATGTTCGTTTGTTGTTTTCAACAGCTCGGTTATTATATCATAACTCATTTTGTTTGTCAACAACTTTTTTATTTTTTGTTTCTCAAGAACTTTTTGTTCTTTAGGAAGCTTTGCTATTTTATCACAAGCAGTTTGCTTTGTCAAGAACTTTTTTATTTTCTTTTTTGAAACTTTGTTATCCTCTCAGACAGCTCATATAGATTATCATAACCATTCGCTATTGTCAAGAACTTTTTTCAAAAAAAATTCGAACAACCCATATTGTAAATTGAGCGGAGAAAGAGGGATTTGAACCCTCGCGCCGGTTACCCGACCTATACCCTTAGCAGGGGCACCTCTTCGGCCACTTGAGTATTTCTCCAAAGTTCATTATTTACCAATATGATGTTGTTCGCTACGTCTGTGACGCATTAGTAATAATACTAAATATTTTTTCATTTGTCAATGAAAATATTCAATTTTTTGTTTCTTTTTCTCAGATAAGCCGAAAAATACCATTTTTACTGTATTTTCCGGCTTATTCTCTTCAAATTATTATATGCACTTACCAGATTTCCCCCGGATATTTCATATTCCATTCCTTCCGAAGTCCTGTCATAATTTCCATAACATCTTTTGTATTTTGCAATCGCATAATATCCACATTGCCATTCAATATAGCATCTTCCATATCCTGCATTTCATACTGCAATGCATTCGCGGTAGCTCCGGCTGTTATCTGATGCACTTTCCCACTTTCCGCTTCCACAATACTTGCTTTATCCGCACGCGGATACTCCATGATTTCTATATATCCTTTTTCACAGCTTATGACTGCGCGCTTCGGCTGCTTGGAATGTAAGGATAAAGTAACTGCTGCCATTTGTCCATCTGGATTGGCTAAAATTATATTGGATTGTTCATCTGCTCCGGTAGAAGCATACTTTACCTGACTTTTTATTTCATCTGGCTGGCTCGACATAAAACTACGCATAATAGAAAGTGCATAGACACCAATATCAAGCAAAGCTCCACCTGCAAGATTAAGGTTAAAGAAACGATTGTTCATATTATATTCTTTATAACTGCCGAAATTCAGTTGAAGAAGCTGAACTTTTCCAAGCGCAGGAATTCCCTCTTTTATCATATCATATGCCGGGTTGTCTGAAGTAATATCTTCTATTGAAAAAGAACCACTTTCCCCTAAACGGACAAATTCCCACAGCTTTTTATAAATCGGCATATGCCAGATAGTCATTGCCTCAGCAAATACCACATGATTTTTTTCTGCCAGTTGCACTGCCTCCTCCAGTTCACGACTGTTTAGCATGACAGATTTTTCACAAAGAACATGCTTTCCATTGGAAAGTGCTTCTTTTGCAAACTCAATATGCGTATTATGAGGTGTTGTAATGTAGATTACATCTACCTCTGGGTCTTTAAACATTTCATGAAAATCCTGATATACTTTTGTAACACCATATTTTTCTGCAAAGGATACCGCTTTTTCATAGGTGCGGTTGCCGACGGCATAAAGATGTTTTCCCATGCGCTCTAATCCCTGCGCCATCTCGTTTGCAATGACTCCGCAGCCTAAAACTGCCCAGTTTAATTGCTGTTTCACTTTATTGTCCTCCTCGCTTCTTTGTATTTTTAATTTTGGTTGTCCGGAATTATGAGTATATCCGTGTAACTTAAATTTTTTGAATTTGTCTACATATGAATTGAAAAATTTTATGCATCAGACCTTGAATATGCATTTTTCATCTGACTGCTTAATTCATACAAAACTTTGTCAAGTGTATCCGATGTTTCTCTTTTTAACATATCGGCAATGCTCTGATTTGCTTCCTCACGAAGTAAAGTGCGTTTTTTTTCATCTGCTTCTTTTTCCAGAAGCGCATCATATTTATGAATGAGTTCATGTGCTTTTGACATAACACTTTCCTGATAACGCTCGATATGGAAGATTGATTTTTTGTAGGACGCATCTGCCATAGCGGCAATCATCCTGCTTGCCCAGTAAAAATTGTCCGTCGTCACTTCGCCTGTTGTATTTGAAAGATATTCCGGCACTTTATCCACATCTGTATAAAATGGTGCAGCTACATTAAACGCATTTGAGGCAAAAGCGACCCATTCAATTGCCCTGCTGTCCTCTGCTATTTCCGGGCGCATCTGAATTACGGACATAAAATCTGTCCGATTTACACCGATGGAACGGTACGCTCCACACATGGATTTCTCCCCATATGCCGCATAAGGGTCATACGGTGTTCCCTGAAAATGAGAGGAAAGCACGTATTTTACATCTTCCACCGTAATTTTCTTTTCCGGAACCATACACCATGGAATATCATCTGAAAATGGCGTGAAATCTGCGTCAGGTCCATCCCAGTTCATTGTATGTGGATTGAGGCAGCGCGCCATATACCATGCTCTTGGCGTATTATATACATGGTCGGAGTCATCATGACTTCCAAATACTTCTCTTGGATTTATTTTTCCTTCGTCCGGTTCCATGGATAAATTGAGATGATTTTTTTCAATAAAATCTCTTAAATCAGGGGAACACATATGATTTTCCTGCGCACCGAGCGCATCGTTTAAATCAAATTCATCAATTCCAAGCTGGTTCGGCATCATGACGTACACATTATCCGGTATTTTTTTTGCAATCCAGTGATGTCCGCCGATGGTTTCTAACCACCAGATTTCATCAACATCCTGAAATGCAATCCCATTCATTTCATAAGTTCCAAGCTGCTCCAATAACATTCCAAGACGTTTTACCCCTTCTCTTGCACTGCGAATGTAAGGAAGTACGATATAAACAATATCCTCCTCGCCTATTCCACCCGGAATTTCTTCTTTTCCGTCTTTTGCGGGCTGAAGCTTTACTAATGGGTCTGCACCGAGCACTCTTGGATTGGAGGTGATTGTCTCTGTCGCAGTCATTCCTACATGTGCTTCATTCACGCCACAGGCTGCCCAGATGCCTTCGCCCTCTTCTGCATTCGGCATAGCGGTATAGCGCATCGGGGTATCCGGCAGTTCGATTTCTACATGTGACAGAACAGATTTATATTTCCGTGGCTGCTCCTTTGGGTGGATTACTGCAAATTTTTTCGATGTGAAATGTCCTGCGCCGGAGTCATCATTCCTCGCAATCATTGTGGAACCGTCGTAGGAAGCTTTTTTTCCTACTAAAATTGTTGTACATGACATATATGTAATTCTCCTTTCAAAGTTGATTATTTTTTAGGTAATTATTTTTCAAAAAAACTGTTATCGTTCTGTAATGAAATTGTTTTTGCATCGATAATCGGGTATTTCATAATATGCGGCTGCCTGTTTAAAATATTTCTCATCAATATACGGCCACCTTATCTGACTGTTTTCTTCTACCGCAAGCTTCTGCGCCAGCTCCACCATTTTGGCAGAGCGGTCAATCCCTGTCAGAATTGTAAGAATGTTACTGTTGGTAAACCACGGCGCCGCCTTTAACAGTTTGCCGGAAATCATATCCTCTGCCACTTTATGATTATCATAAGGGATTTTCAAAAATTGCGGCTTCCAGACGATTTCTCCATTTTCCATTTCAGACTGTATTATAGCACACTGTGCATAACCGGCATCATCAATCGCAATTCCCGCACTGCCGGAATTAAAATAGTGTTTGTTTTTATAAGCCAGCTCTCCCGGATAATGGGTGTGCGCACAAATCAGATAATCTGTCTCTATTTTATCCAGCCAGTTTTTTGCCGGATTTTCGTCCAATTGCAGTAATTCTTTGCTGCTCGCCGGAGAACCGTGACAACAGGTGATGGACGGATAACCTTTTTTCTCATAAACAAACATAATCGGAAGCTGCGCAAAAAAATCAAAATCTTTATCCACAAGCTGCTCGTAGGTATAGAGTAAGTTTCCACTTGCAGAGTTATATATCCACATTTGTCCGGTGGATTTATTTTTTCTTGCCTCCTGCTGCATAAGCATATATTCTTCCCGGTTTCCCCTAAGCAAATGACAAATGTGATTTTCTGTAAAAGCATAAAGGAAATCCATGGTTTCTCGCGCATAAGGCGTATCCGAAATATAATCCCCTAAAAAGAAATACTCGTCACAGCCCTGCTTTTTCAGATAATCTGTACATGCCTTAAATGCGTAAATATTGCTGTGTATGTCTGATATAATACCGATTTTCATGTTGTTAATAACCTCTGTGTAAAAATGAAATAATGTGCAGAACTTATTTTTATTATATAACTTTTTTATGAATAAGGGTATATATCAAAAAAAAGAGAAATTCTGTTTTTTCTTACAAAATTTCTCTTTTTTGTTTATTATCTAATTTTTCACAAAGCTCTATTTGTCTCCGACAATTTTTACAGCGGTTCCGTATGCTATCACTTCTGCTGCACCTGCCATCACCTGGGACGAACCATACATTACTCCAATTACCGCATCTGCTTCTAATGCTTTCGCCTCATCAACCATTCGCTTGACTGCAATCTGTCTGGCTTCGTTTAACATTTCTGTGTATCCTACAATTTCACCGCCGACCAGGGTTTTCATACCCGCCATAAAATCACGTCCGATATTTTTGGTCTGAACGACCGTTCCTTTTACCATTCCTAATGCTTCAATTTCTTTTCCGGGAATATACTCAATACTTAGCAGCTTCATCTTCTTCTCCTCCTTCGATTTCCTTTAATCTGCTTCTCAAAGCCACAATGATACAAATAATGACAATAACAGGAATTCCGATAAACAACGCAAGAAATCCTAATGGTAATGACTCCTGACTGTCTGCCCAGACAAAAAGTGCTATCATAAACAACATAAGAATTATCATTACCACACCGCCGATGATGGCACCCATTTTTTTCTTCATGTGAATATCAATTTTGCTTACGTCCACAAAATCTACTCCCTCCTTCTCCATTTTTTCCATCTCGTCCAGCCACTCATCTGTGTTTAATGTATTAATGGCAGCATTTTTCAAAAGGATTGCACCGGAAAGCTTCTGCATATTATTAAGATTTTCACGCTCTTTTTCCAGAATATTAATGTGTTTTTCGAGACATTCCTCTAAAGGGAGTGTTTCATTTAATACCGCTTTGATCTGCTCTACGGAAATGCCAAGCTTTCGGAGAAGCTTAATTTTTTTTAACGTGGCAATGTTCTGCTCATGATATTCGCGATAACCGTTTTCTGCCCGCTCCGGTGTAAGCAGTCCCTGATTTTCGTAAAACCGGATATTTTTACTGGTAATCCCGACCAGCTCCTCCACCTGCTTAATTTTCATACTCATCCTCCGTTTTTCCTTCAAGTAATCTCTTTTTATTTCACACCTTTTTGCGGCTGAATGACTTGATGTATCTTTCTTATACAGCTTCCATAAGGTGGAAGGTCAAGAGAAAATCAAAAAAAATCACACTAAGTCGAAAAAGTGCTTAGTGTGACAATTTTTCATTTAAAAATTCCTTCCGTTCCAGCCCCAGTCGTTTACTCCATGATAGGTCACGTAAACTTTATCCCCCGGAATTTGCAGCTCGTCCGCTAAAATATCACAGATTGCACCGGTCATTTTTTCGTAGGCAGCCGATTGGGCATTGCCAAACAGGCTAACGGAGACATAAGCTCCTTTTTCCAGTTTTTCTCCACCCATGTAAAGGTCATAGTTGTCCTCAAATCCAACCATGAGATAGGTTTCTGATTTTCCAAGAATACTTACCGCCTGTCCCAGTCTGGATTTGATGACCTCTTTTTTGTCCGGTGCCACCGGTACTGTAATTTTTGAATCGATAAATGGCATTTGATTGTCCTCCTTCATTTTTTTTATTTTTTTCCACACTCTTTTAAAAATTGGAATATGTTATTCACAAAATGTTATCTTTTCAAAATGCTCCAGTTCCTCCGCCGGATATGCTTTTGTCCAGTGATATGGCTGCATTTCTTTTAAAGTCACAAACATAAGGGAATTATCTTCGGTCGTAACTCCAACCTGAACTTCTTCTCCCCAATATCTTAAACGCTCCTGGCAGACACCACACGGAGACAAAACTTTAAACGGGGATTTCTCATCATCTCTTGTCACGCATAAACAATGTGTTACTTTTTCATTCAGTTTGTGCGCCTCGCACATCGCACCGGCTTCGATGCACAGTACCACCGATGAATTTGCACTTTCTAACGCGACACTTGTAAGATAACTTCCTTCTTCTGTGTGGATAACTGCTGCACCACCCCAGCCTTTTGGAAATCTCTTTTTTATAAATGCTGTCGCCATTTCATACATTTTGTTTTCTATTTCATTATTTCTCATACATAACCTCTTTTACACCACGGATTTCCTTCGCCTTATCGGTTATATAAAATCCATTTGCTTCATAAAATTTTTTTGCGCGCTCGTTTTTATCAAACACCCACAAAAGTGTGTGCGCGTAACCAGCTTTTTTCATATCCTGTAAAACCCGCACCAGCATTTTACTGCCAAAGCCTTTTCTCCAATTATCCGGCAGACTGTGAATACAGATTAATTCTGCATATCCAGACATATCTGCATCACGGGCAGCATCCCACCATGCGATGCAATGTGGTTTTCCTTCCACTTCTAGAATGTAACCATTTCCTTTTTTTGCGTCCAAAAGCTTTTTGTACATTGCCGTGGCACGTTCTAAATTGGTGCTCTGCTCTAATTCTTCCGGCTCAATTATATTTTTAAATGCCGCTTTCCAGCTCTCGGTCTGAATATGCGCTAAAATCTGTTCGTCACCTGCTGTGGCTTTTCGAATATTATAATTTGTGTTCATTTTTTTCTCCATTTTAAACTAATAATCTACATTCGTCGTGTTTTTAGCTATTCCCAACTGCCGTTTTGTCTTGGTTTACATAATTTTCTTTTACCGTACCGTCATAGAATAAATCATACTCTATTTTCCCCTGCTCTTTCGCATTCGCATAGACCATGACATAATCTTCAAAAAAATAGACTTCAAAATTCAAGCTGCTGGCATTTGCTCCGTCATTTGCCAAATCAAATTTATATTTCGTGACGACCTTGTTCTCCTCTTCTAACACAAACTGGCAGTGCGTATAACCAAACGGCCAGTCCGGGGGCTCCGATTTACTCGGTGGTGAGGGGGTATTTTTCATCATACACTATAATTCTGGTTCACCATACCTGTCTTTGACTGCCTGCTGCATTTTTATAAAAACCGGAATGTAATCTTTTATAACTTTATCTGCAAGTTCAATTGCCGCCTGCTCATTATACATGTGCGTGGTATCATTTCTGTCCCGTAGCATTTGAAGCCA
This sequence comes from uncultured Roseburia sp., assembly GCA_934307185.1. Lineage (GTDB taxonomy): Bacteria > Bacillota > Clostridia > Lachnospirales > Lachnospiraceae > Roseburia. The sequence continues at coordinate 5,780 of CAKRCJ010000032.1, read as the reverse complement.
CGTATTTTCATCAATAAAATCAAAATATGCATATGCCGCCTTAATAATTTCTCTTGGCGAACCGGAAGCTGCGGACTTTACCCCTTCATAGGCTAATAATTCTTTTAAAACCTTCCAGCCAAGTTCAAACTGTATATAAAATTTATCAATTACTCCACTTATAATAAATTCATTTGATAAATCTTCTTCATCTGCCTTGCGAAGTACCTGCAAATGTCTTGAAAACTGTTCAAATTTTTTCATATAACACTACTCCGTCTCTCTCTATTTCCGAAATTAATTCAGGCGAAACATTTTTTTTATCCATGTTAATAATATCCAACTGTAACAAAGACCATAAATCTTCATTCAATGCATCGGAAAATAACTCAAAATTTTCGCAGCCATAAACAGCTATATCGATGTCACTCTTTAAATGATTTGTTTTTCTAGCTCTTGAACCAAATAAAACAATTTTTTTTACATCAAATTTTTCTGCAATTTCCCCAATCTGTTTATAAACGTCCTCAATTGGAATAGTCATGACAATACTCCCTAATCGCCGTCTCATAAAGATTGTTTCCCTCACTGTCAACGACAACAATCACCGGAAAATTTTTCACTTCGATTTTCCGGATTGCCTCTGCACCGAGGTCCTCATAACAGACAATCTCCGACTTTGTAATACATTTTGACAGAAGTGCGCCCGCGCCGCCGACTGCTGCAAAATAAACTGCATGATTACGGACAATTGCGTCAATAACTTCCTTTGAGCGTTTCCCTTTTCCAATCATTGCCTTTTCTCCGAGGTCTAATAAAGTTGGAGCATATTTATCCATTCTGGTTGCTGTTGTAGGACCTGCAGAACCGATTGGTCTTCCCTCTCTTGCCGGAGATGGTCCCATGTAATAAATAGTGGAGTCTTTGATGTTGATTGGAAGCTTCTCGCCACGCTCCAACGCTTCTATCATTCTTTTATGTGCGGCATCTCTTGCCACATAAATCGTTCCTGTGATGTAAACATAATCACCTGATTTTAAATTTTTCGTCACCTCATCGGTAATCGGTGTTGTAATATGCTTATCCATGTTTTTTTCCTCCGGTTCAAGCATTTTTGTGTAAATATACTACATTTGTCTGTTTTATTGTTTGCCTGCTTTCTCAGAAAGTCATCCTTTTTTCTTTAGACTTCCCGTACCACATGCCGGTTCACATGGCAGCAGATGTTCACCGCCACCGGAAGTCCTGCAATGTGTGTCGGATATGTATTGATGTTGACCGCAAGCGCTGTCGTTGTTCCACCAAGTCCACCCGGTCCGATGCCAAGCTGATTGATTTTATCAAGCATTTCTTCCTCTAACTCTCTCACGTATGGAACATCCGAATGTTCGTCTACCGGTCTTGTCAGCGCCTTTTTGGCAAGCAGCGCACATTTTTCAAAAGTACCACCGATACCGACACCGACCACCATCGGCGGACAGGCATTCGGTCCGGCATCTTTTACCGCAGTAAGGATTGCATTTTTTACGCCTTCGATGCCATCTGCCGGTTTTAACATAAACACGCGGCTCATGTTCTCACTTCCAAAGCCCTTCGGCGCCATCGTAATTTTCACTTTATCTCCCGGAACAATGCTGTAGTGAATGACTGCCGGCGTATTGTCTTTTGTATTTTCACGGAGCAGCGGATCCCCGACCACTGATTTCCGCAGAAAGCCTTCGGTATATCCCTGACGGACACCCTCATTTACCGCATCTTCGATTGCCATGCCCTCAAAATGAACGTCCTGTCCGACTTCAAGAAAAATAACTGCCATTCCGGTATCCTGACAAATCGGAATCATTTCTTCTGCTGCAATTTTCAAATTATCCTGAAGCTGGGCTAAAATCTTTTTTCCAAGCTCTGATTTTTCGGAGACGGCAGCCTCCTTCATTGCTTTATCCATATCTTTGGAAAGATAATGATTTGCCTCGATACACATTTCTTTTATATTTTTTACAATATCCTCGGTTTTGACGGTTCTAATCATACTCCTGTCTCCTCATTTTTCTGGAATTATTTTTCAATCTGAAAATAACAGTTCTGTTTTTATTTTTTATACTACATTTGCGGTTTATATATAATTTTATTCATCCTCTTTGTTTTCTTCTGATGACTTGCGGATATTAAAGTATTTCTTATACTTCTCCAAAGACTCGTTCTGTTCTTTCGAAGTCATATCCGGGAACGCCTTCATCAAACGTTTGAAACCAAAGTTTTTCTGTGCAAACAATTCTTTGTATTTTCGTTCGAGTTCTTCTTTTTCTCTCTGTTTTTCCAGACGCGCTACCTCGCGGTTCTCCTTATACGCAGCAAGTTTTTCTTTTGTATCGGAAAGCTTTGTAAGAAGCTCCTCATGTGTTTCCTGGAATTCTTCGGATTTTTCTACCGCAGTAGTCACATTCTCGTAAATATTTTCGCCGATTTCATCGGACAGCCTATGTATTTTTGCAGCCATTTCGTCCATCACTTTCAGACGTTTATTAAATTTCAGAATAGTTGAAATGGTGACTCCACAATCTACTACAAATGCAGTCATAATAATACAAAGCAGCACGACACCAAAAACATGCGATATCATCGTAATGCCTTTATAAATAATCGGATGAAGAACATCCATGATAAATGTACATGCCAATCCCCAGTAAATCGAAAACTTCAGACAAACATAGCCATGCAGATTAAACGGTTTGTTACTGTAATCCCACCATTTGTTGTGAAATACTTTTTCCAGAATAAATCCGGTGATGTATTCCAAAATTGAGGTCAGTAAAAACGAACCCGCAAACAAAATCAACAGGTTTTCCTTCAATGGGGTTAACACCGCAACAACAATAACCACTCCGCACCCGTAAATCGGACAGTACGGTCCATTTAAAAAACCGCGGTTTACAAAAATTCCCCGGTCCAATGCCGCATAGGACACTTCCGTACACCACCCGATAAATGCATAAATTATAAAAATCCATACTAATTCATAAAAATTTTGCGGCATATTTTATCCCCCTGTTGTTTTTTTATTACATGACCTGATATATCATTTACAGTCCATCCGCTTCTCCCGTCCATGTCCGGATGTAAACTTTTATTTAGGCACAAGTATAAATGATTACAAATCTCCTGGCAATTAAAATTTTTTTCTGATTTTCAACACGAACTGAATTTTTCAGACAAGTTATCCACATTTGCACCATGGATTTCTTGATAAGATTCTGATCTTTTCAAAAATATGTGGGTAAACTGCTTTAAATCCATATAGACAAATTGGCTGCCACATTTTCATGCAGCAGCCGCTTTTTATTTCAAATTATTTATTCATCTTCTTCGGAATCTTTCTCGGCACGGTCTAATAACTCCTTCATGAGTTCATCATCCGTTTCTGTCATCTGGGAAGCCGCTTTTTTTGCAGCTTCGGCAGCAGCCGCAGCACTTTCTGCCTCTTCCTCTGCTGTGACAAGTTCAGACTCATCCGTATTTTCCATGAGGGATTTATCTTCACGGACTTTTGCAATACTTGCAACCGTAACATCTTCCGAAAGGTTCATCAGTTTTACACCTGAGGTTACCCTTCCAAGAAGTGCCGTATCACTGACCTTGATACGGATAATAATGCCCTCGGTTGTAATAAGCATCATCTCATCGTCCTGATTTACTGCTTTTACACCAACGATATTTCCGGTTTTTTCGGTAATCTTATAGCATTTCACACCCTTACCACCACGGTTCTGGGAAGTAAATTCGGATGCAAATGTACATTTTCCAAGACCTTTTTCTGAAACAATCATCAATGATTCACCCTGGGACTCCATCTGCATTCCAACAACTTTGTCTCCATCGGCTAAATTCATACCGATAACACCCATGGAAGTTCTTCCGGTGCTTCTGACATCTTTTTCGTTGAAACGGATACACTGTCCATATTTTGTCACAAGGAAAATATCCTGCTCGTTGTCTGTTTTCTTTACTTCGATGAGTTCATCATCTTCACGCAGAGTAATTGCTGCAAGTCCGGTCTTTCTGACATTTGCATAATCAGTAATTGGTGTCTTTTTCACAATACCATTTTTTGTTGCCATGAAAAGATAATGACCCTCGGTATATTCTTTAATTGGAATAACAGCGGTAATTTTTTCTCCCGGCTGAAGCTGCAATAAGTTAATAATTGCAGTTCCTCTCGCAGTTCTGCCTGCCTCCGGAATTTCGTATGCTTTCATCCTGTAAACACGACCGGTATTGGTAAAGAACATCATGTAATGGTGGGAGGTTGTCATTAAAAGCTCTTCGATATAATCTTCATCGATGGTTTCCATTCCCTTAATTCCTTTACCGCCACGGTTCTGTGCGCGGAAGTTATCAAGACTCATCCGCTTGATATAGCCAAGCTTTGTCATCGCAATGACAGTGTTTGTTACCGGAATAAGGTCTTCCATGGAAATATCATACTCGTCAAATCCGATGGAAGTTCTTCTTTCATCTCCGTATTTCTGCGCAATCAGAAGAATTTCCTCACGGATAACTCCGAGAAGTTTTTTCTCATCTGCTAAAATTGCTTTTAATTCTGCAATACGCTCCATAAGCTCTGCATATTCAGCTTCAATTTTCTCACGTTCCAGACCTGTCAGTGCGCGCAGACGCATATCAACAATTGCCTGTGCCTGAACATCGGTCAGAGAGAAACGCTCAATCAAACGATTTTTTGCTTCCGGAGTATTTGCACTGCTTCGGATAATGTTGATGACTTCATCAATGTTATCTAACGCAATTAATAAGCCCTCCAAAATATGGGCACGTTCTTCTGCTTTGTTTAAATCATATTTTGTTCTTCTTGTTACTACATCCTTCTGATGAATGAGATAGTAGTTTAACATTTCGTAAAGATTTAATACTTTTGGCTGGTTATCTACAAGTGCTAACATGATAACACCAAATGTATCCTGCATCTGGGTGTGCTTATAGAGCAGGTTTAAAACTACATTTGGATTAACATCACGGCGCAGCTCGATACAAACACGCATACCCTGACGGTCAGACTCATCACGAAGGTCTGTAATTCCGTCGATTTTTTTATCTCTTACAAGCTCTGCAATTTTTTCAATCAGTCTTGCCTTGTTTACCATGTACGGAAGCTCCGTTACAACAATACGGTTTTTGCCGTTCTGCATCGGTTCAATATTGGTGATTGCACGAACCCTGATTTTTCCACGGCCGGTACGGTAAGCCTCATTAATTCCGGCTGTACCAAGAATCATTGCTCCTGTTGGGAAGTCCGGTCCTTTGACAATACTTAACAATTCTTCAATGTCTGTCCCACGGTCTTCTAAAATTTCATTGTCAATAATTTTTACGACAGCATTAATAACCTCACGCAGGTTGTGAGGTGGAATGTTTGTTGCCATACCAACAGCAATACCGGTTGTACCATTTACCAAAAGGTTTGGATAACGGGAAGGAAGCACGGTCGGCTCTTTCTCCGTCTCATCAAAGTTCGGTACAAAATCAACGGTATCCTTGTTGATATCCGCAAGCATTTCCATGGAGATTTTGCTAAGACGGGCCTCGGTGTATCGCATCGCAGCAGCACCATCACCATCCACAGAACCAAAGTTTCCATGTCCGTCTACAAGCGGATATCTTGTTGACCAGTCCTGTGCCATGTTAACCAACGCTCCGTAAATGGAGCTGTCACCATGTGGATGGTATTTACCCATGGTATCACCGACAATACGCGCACATTTTCTGTGTGGCTTGTCCGGTCCATTATT
>CAKRCJ010000031.1 GCA_934307185.1 uncultured Roseburia sp. | reverse complement strand
TTGTAGTGTAAAAATAAATTGTAAAATTTCTTTCCTGTTGCCGTTCGTTACCCTAAGACGATAGCCGCAAAATCTGCGACACTACATTACCTAAACTCCGGATTTATGTATCACACCTGAATGAATAGCTCCTTTCGGACAGACATCCTTACATTTTCCACAGCGGATACATTCAGAGCTGTTTGGATTTTCATATACTTTTACACCCATGCCGCATTTTTTTGCACAAAGCCCGCATTTGGTACACTTTGTGTTATCAATTTCGTAATGGTAAAGCGAAAAGCGGTTAAAAATGCCATAAATTGCACCGAGCGGACATAAGTATTTGCAGAACGGGCGGTAAATGAGTATGGACAGTACAATGATAATAACAAGAATACTCACCTTCCAGCCAAATAAAAATCCGATAGCTTTCTGCAGTCCCGGATTTTTTGCAACAAGCGGAATTCCGCCAAGCAATGTTCCGGAAGGACAGATTAATTTACAGAACCATGGGCTGCCATAGCCGCTCTCGCCGACGAGAAGCAAAGGCATTGCAAAGACAAATACAACGAGGATTACATATTTTAAATAGCGCAGATATTTGTCAAAAGGAACTTTTTCTATTTTTTTTACAAAAGGAATTTTGTGAAGCAAATCCTGGATTAGCCCGAAAGGACAGAGCCATCCACAGACAAAGCGCCCCATCAGGGAGCCGAAAATCATCAAAAATCCAATGACATAAAAGGAAAATTTATAATTTTTACTTCCAAGCACTGCCTGGAGAGAGCCAATCGGGCAGGAGCCGATAGCACCCGGGCAGGAGTAACAGTTCAAGCCCGGAACGCAGATTTTCTTGCTTGCGCCACGATAAATTTTTCCTTCGGTAAATCCAATGACATATCCGTTTGTAAGGGCGGTAAAAAGAACCTGTACCCACAGCCGCAAATGTTTCTTTTGTTTTTTTAACCAGTTCATAAATAATACCTCAACCTATTCCAATACATTCCAGACAGATAATATTTGATTTCTTTTCTACGGTAGTATGTTCGTTCCGGTGTATGCCATTGAAAAGAAATAAAATTCCAAGTGTAAGGAGCAGAAAGCCGGAAATCATTCTTTTTGCAGAGTTCATAGTATATGCCTCCTTATAAAATAGTAATAGCAGTGTTTTTCTCTTTCCTAATGCAGAAATTACTCTGCATCGGCGAGATAACGGTCAATGACAGCTTTCCAGCCTTCATAATCTTTAGAGCCTTCGATTGTTTCAAGAATTGTTCCGTTGGAGTCTACTACATAAGTGGTTGGGAAAGCCATAAGATTTAAAAGTTTTTCATTAGCAGCAAGAGTTCCGGTCATGCGAAGCTGTGTGTAGGAAGCATTTGCATTTGTCATGATATCTTTTATCTGAGCCATTTCATCATCAGAAATTCCACCACCAAAATCGCAGTACAGACCGTAGATGGCAGCACCTTTTCCGCTATATTCACTGTTTAATTTGTCAAGCTCTGGGATTTCATTGACACATGGGGTACATCCGACATTCCATACATTTACAAGTGTGACTTTATTTTCAGAAAAAATGGAGGAAGTCATTTCATTGCCGTCTAAATCGGTTGTGGACATGTCAGAAAAAATATCGTCACCAGAGGCATTTGCATCCGTTGTGGCAGAACTCTGTTCTGTGGTAATGCTTTCACCGGAAGAAGCATTTGTGGAAGAATTAGAAGAGCTGTTTGTGGCACTCTGTCCACAGCCTGCAAATAAAAGTGTTCCGGTAAGTAAAAGTGTTAAAATGGATAATTTTTTGTTTTTCATAATAAGATAATCTCCTTTTGTTTTGTTCATTTGATAAATGTATCATAAACTTTCAATGTGAAACTAATATGAAATTGGAAAAAATAATGTTATAGTAGAAAAAAAACAAAGAAGGAAATGAAAAGATGAATATATTAATCGTGGAAGATGATGCGACCATCCGTGAAGGTGTTGCAGAGTTTTTAAAGGAAAAGGAATATCAGGTGTTTAGTGCCGAAGATGGGGAGAAGGGGCTTGATTTATTACGGAATACAGAAATACATTTAGCGCTTCTTGATATTATGCTGCCGGGAATAAGCGGGATTGAGGTATTAAAAGAGCTTCGCAGCTTCAGTGACATACCGGTTATTATGTTAACCGCAATCACGGACGAAGAAACACAGGTAAAAACATTTGACTCGCTGGCAGATGATTATATCTGCAAGCCGTTTTCCCTTATTTTATTATGGAAGAGAATGGAGGCACTTCTTAGGACAAGATATAAAACGGAAAAAATATGGAAGTATCAGGAGACAGTCGTTGATTTTTCGGCATACCGGGCAACGTATCAGGGACTGGATGCGGCGGTGACACCAAAAGAAGTAAAACTTCTGGCTGTTTTATTGGAAAACAGCGGGCAGGTTGTAAGCAGGGAGCAGATTTTAGATAAAATCTGGGGAGAGGAAGAAAGTCCGTATGACCGTGTAGTAGATGTTTACGTGAAAAACTTGAGAAAAAAGCTGCATCTTGACTGTATTGTTACCGTAAAAGGCGTTGGATATAAACTGGAGTTATCATAATATGAAGAGAATGAAATTATTCCCGAAAACTTTTTTATATACGTTATTTATGCTGCTTATAATTACACTTTCCATGCATCTGATGATTTATTTTTTCTATCCGAAAGTATATTTAAACAGAATGCAGCACAATTTGGAAAACAGACTGGAAAATCTGCAGCAGGAAATCAAAGAGAAAACAGAGGCAGAGGCGGGACAGACCTTTTTAAATTTTGCAAAAGAAAACAATGTGAATGTGACAGTAGGTGAAAATGGAAGCGAGAAAACGTATCTTGGAATGAATTTCAAGATTTCGTTTTATGCCGATACGGACACCGTCTTTTCGGTAAGTAATTTAGACATTGCGGAGTCCATTATTGTGATAAATAAAACAATGGATACAAAAGATGGGAAAAGTCTTCAAATTAAGCTGATAGCAAGTGCTAAGCCGGTCAAAGAAGCAGTGGATATGATTACATTTTTGCTTCCGTGGACGTTTACCGCATCAATTGCGTTCTCCGTTTTATTTTCCTATTTTTATTCCAAACGGATTACGAAACCAATTTTAAATATGCTTGCGGTTACAAATGACATGAAAAATTTAAAGCCGGATGCAGCTTTTCATATATCCGATGAGGATGAAATGGGAATTTTAGCGGAGCAGATTAACCAGGTGTATGAATGCCTGCTTTCCACAATCCAGAGTCTTGATAAGGAAAAAGAACATTTAGTTGAGGTGGAGAAAGCAAAAACAGTATTTTTGCGTTCGGCGTCGCATGAGTTAAAAACGCCTTTGGCGGGACTGCGTATTTTACTTGAAAATATGCAATATGGGGTTGGAAAATATAAAGACCATGAGAAATATTTAGCGGAAGCGGTTGATATGGTAGATGAACTTAACGGTATGGTAAAAGATATTTTAGATACGTCGAAAGTACAGGAAATGGCGCCGGAAAAGACAAAGCTTATTGTGAAAGAGGAGCTTGAAAGAGTATTGAAGGAGTATGAACTTCAGATGACAGAAAAAAGCCTTGCAGTGTCTACAGATGCAGTGCAGTCTGTGACGGTGTACATGCGGGCGCAGGCATTTGAAAAAGTCTGGTCTAATCTTATCGGAAATGCAGTAAAGTACACAAAAGAGGCAGGACGGATTACGATAGGTGCGGATGAGAAGAAAATGTGGATTGAAAATACATGTGCACCGATAGAAGCGGAGCAGCTGCAATATATTTATGAACCATTTTATCGTCCGTCGCAGACAAGAAATGTGCCCGGAGGAAATGGACTGGGACTTTATGTAGTCAGCGAGCTGTTAAAAAAAGAAGGTTGTGCATATACATTTGAACCGTTTGAGGAAGGGATGCGTTTCACCATTTATCTATAGAAAAAAACTATGAATTCCGAAAAAAGTTTTACTTGTTATTTATAAAAAATAGGAGTAAATTGGTTCGTGGCGGTAAGAAAACTGCCAGAACAGGATAAAAGGGAGTCATAGAAAATGAACGAGAGAACAAAAGAAGAAACAGAACAACAAATAACCGGAAGTGAAAATAAAAAACAAAAAAGGATTTTTCGTGGAGAACTGGCACTTTTCATTACGGTTATGATAAACAGCTTTGGTGTTGTGTTAATGTTATATTCGGGCGCAGGAATTTCAGCAATTTCGAGTGTGCCATTTGCATTTTCCGAGGTTGCACCGGTGATTTCTCTTGGAACATGGACTTATATTTTTCAGGGAACCTTAATTTTAAGCCTTATGATTATGCGCAAAAAATTTGTACCGGCATATCTGTTTAGCTTTGTTGTAGGATTTGCGTTCAGCGAACTGTTGGATGTACATGAGGCATGGATTAATTTTCTGCCGAAAACACTGGGATTATGTGTGTTATATTTTGTAATCAGCTATTTACTGATATGCATCGGAATTGCATTTTCCAACCGCTGCGGTCTGCCGATTATCCCGACCGATTTATTTCCAAGAGAGCTTTCAAAGATTACTGGAGTGCGTTATTCCAGGGTAAAAATCGGCTATGATGTTATTTGTCTTTGCATTACGGCTGTCTTAACGGTATTCTTTTTGGGACATCTGGACGGGCTTGGAATTGGAACTGTACTTGCCGCTTTCACGATGGGAAAAGTAATCGGAATAATTGGAGAATGGATGGATGAAAGATTTCAGTTTGTATCCATTCTTACTGCAAAATAAAGAATATATTTTTTGCGGAAAAAGAAAATGGTCCTTCAATCTGCAATAAAAATACTTTCATTTCTTAAGAAAAAATTCAGTAGGAAAAGTGTAAGATTTATAGTATAATCGTAAATACTATAAGAAAACGAAATGAGAGGAACTATGAAAAAGAGAATAGCATGTATCTTACTGGCAGCAATGACACTTACTTTTGCTGCATGTGGAAATAAAACAGGTGATTTGGCTTCGGATAATGGAAATGCCGCAGCAGGAAGTACAGAAGCTTCTGAAAATTTGAAGGGAAGCTGTGCCGGTATTTTAGATGAAATTTATCAAACGGCAAAGACAGAGGACGATTTTTTCAGTTATACGAGCGATTATGAGAATGTAGAAATTACAGATGACAATGAGGAATACATTCTTGGAACGACAGACATTGATTTTACAGATTCTATTTATTCTGCACCGATGATATCGTCGATTGCTTACCAGTGTGTAGTGCTTCGGGTAAGTGAAAATCAGGATGTAGAAGCCGCAAAGCAGTTATTAAAGGATAATGCCGACCCAGGGAAATGGGTATGTGTGGAGGCAGAGAGTGTTGTTGTAGAGAATGTCGGAGATGTTATTTTATTCATTATGGCAGATAATGATGTTGCAGAAGCGGCAAAGGAAGCGTTTCTTGCTTTAGAAAAATAAATATAAGGTGGTGTGAGGCTTGCTTTTTTCAAGTATTACGTTTTTATACTATTTTTTACCAGTTACCATGATTTTATATTATCTGGTGCCGGTAAAAGCGAAAAATATAATACTTTTTCTGGCAAGTCTCCTTTTTTATATGTGGGGCGAGCCAAAATACGGGGCTTTGCTCCTTTTTTCTGTTGCGACTGGATATGCCGGTGGAAAATGTATCCGGTATGCAAAAAAGAAAAATGAAGCACGGCAGAAGATACAGAGAAATAATGCTCCGGGGAGAAAAGAAAAACTCGTACTTGCAGCTTTTGTGAGTATTACATTGGGGCTGCTTGTGTTTTTTAAATATACGAATTTTATTGTGGACAGTGTAAATGCCGTGGCAGGTACAGATTTTTCTGTGCGGCAGATTGTGCTTCCGGTTGGAATTAGTTTTTATACCTTTCAGATTTTAAGTTACTATGTGGACGTATATCGGGGCGAGGTAGAAGCAGAGCATAATTTTATTAATTTTGCAGCTTATGTGACCATGTTTCCGCAGCTTATCGCGGGACCGATTGTGCGCTTTCAGTCAGTACAGGCAGAATTAAAACAAAGAGAGATTTCATTTGGAAAACTGTCGGACGGAGCAGGGCGGTTTGTCTGCGGACTTTGCAAAAAAGTATTGCTCGCAGACTCGCTTGGATTGCTGGTGGCTTTGTTGGAGGAAATGTCTGCGGGAAAGATACAGGCAGTGTCCGGCCTTGGAACTGCCGGGTACTGGGTGCTTGCAATCGCTTATACGCTGCAGCTTTACTATGATTTCTCCGGTTACAGTGATATGGCAATTGGTCTTGGAAAAATGTTAGGTTTTACATTTCCGGAGAACTTTAACTATCCTTTTATTTCAAAAAGTATTTCCGAATTCTGGCGCAGATGGCATATGACACTGGGCAGCTTTTTTAAGGACTATTTATATATCCCGCTTGGAGGAAGCCGTGTCCCTGTACCCCATTGGTGCTTTAATATGTTTGTGGTGTGGTTTTTGAGCGGGTTATGGCATGGCGCAGGCTGGAATTTTGCATTGTGGGGCGTATATTTTGGCGTTTTCTTAAGTGTGGAAAAATTAATCGGAAAGAAGCTTAAAAAACTACAAGTGTCAAATACTGGCAGAAAAAACACGGAGTCGATGAATGAGCGCAAGGGATTTCTACAGTTTATTCGCAGGCTGGCAGGTCACGGTTATGTATGCATTGTTATTTTAATCAGCTTTGTGATTTTCCGTTCAGAAAATTTAGGGGAAATCAGAATGCAGCTTTATGGCATGACCGGTGCAGACGGCAGTGCATTATCGGCAATGGCTGCCTATGAGATAAAAAGCTATGCCATTTTGCTTCTTATTGCGGCTATTGGGGCAACACCAGCTGTTAAGGCATTGTGGAAAAAATATATGGATACAAAAGCAGGGAAAAGGTGTGGCTGGCTTATCCAGAGCATTTTAATTGTGGCAGGGCTTATTTTATCAACGGCATTTTTACTTGGAAGCTCGGTACACCCGTTTTTGTATTTCCGGTTTTAAGAAGTGTTTTTTACAATTATCAGGAGAAAAAAATCAGAAGTTTTGTTTTCAGGAGGAAGCAGATGGAAAAAATCAAAAAAAGAATACCGGGCATTGTTTTTTTCATTTTTCTAATTGCCATTGCCGGGGCAGCTATGCTCCTTCCGGATAAGGCAGTTTCAAAGACAGAACGGAGGACACTTGCAAAATTTCCGGCTTTTACGGGAGCTTCTTTTTTGGACGGAACGTTTATGAGCCAGTTGGAAACGTATTTATTGGAGCAGTTCCCCATGCGTGATGCCTTCCGGACTGTAAAAGCGGAAACGGAGACAAAGCTTTTTGGAAGGGCAGACGCAGACGGTTATTTTAAGCTTGGGGACGGAATATATAAATTGGAAGCAAATCTCAATGAAAAAAATATCAAAAGAGTGGCAAATGGAATAGAAATGCTGGCACACAATGAATTTTCACAGGCAGACTGTTATTATGCCATCATTCCCGATAAAAACTATTTTCTCAGTGAGCAGAAAATGTATCCATTATTGGATTATGACCGGTTAAATGAAATTATGAATGAAACGGTGGCTTCGGCACAGTATATTAATTTGTATGACAAACTGGAATTAAGCGATTATTACAGGACAGACCTGCATTGGAAGCAGGAGTGTATTTTGGAAGTGGCTGATGAAATTGTTGCGCAGATGCAGTGGTCTAATGAAAAACAGACAATGCCAGGGAAGAAACAGACGGCGGAAAAAGACTGGCAGACTGCCACAGATAAGTTCATCGGGGCATACGGCGCGGCATCTGCATTATTAACAGAACCGGATATAATTTATTATTACAATAATAGTATAATGCAAAGCCTGAAGGTTTATGATTATGAAAAAAAGCAGAATGTAAGTGTCTATGCGCCAGAAAAAATCGGCGGTACGGACGATTATGATTTTTATTTATGGGGAGCGAGGGCACTTCTTACTATTAAGAATGAGCAGAGCAGCAACGGAAAAAAACTGCTTATTTTCAGGGACTCCTTTGGCAGCAGTATTGCGCCGCTTTTGGCAGAGTATTATGAAGAGGTTACACTTTTGGATTTGCGGTATGTGTCAGCGTCGTATGCGCGAAAGCTTTTGCAGGATACAGAATATGATGATGTGTTGTTTTTATATAGTACGTCGGTTTTAAATCATGGGGAAAGTCTGCGGTTTTAAATGTAACCTTTCCAAAAAATTTACGTCTTTCATGAAGAAAGGAAGTGTGAGAAAATAAAGAAAGCACAAGAGAATGGGGAAACAGGGAATGGAAGATACGAAGATTATTGATTTGTACTGGGACAGGAACCAGAGTGCAATTGAGCAGACCGCGCAGAAATATGGAAACTACTGTGGAAAAATTGCAAAAAATATCCTTTTTAATAAAGAAGATTGTGAAGAATGTGTCAATGATACGTGGTTTCGTGCGTGGAATGCGATGCCGGAGGAAAGACCGGCAAGTTTATCCTCTTTTTTAGGGGCAATTACAAGAAACTTATGTCTCGACCGCTATAGAAAGCAGCATACGGCAAAAAGGGGAAATGGGGAAGCAGCTTATATTTTTGATGAACTGATGGATTTCCCGGACGAAAAAGAACCATCGCATTACATAGAAGAGCAGGAGTTAATTTTAAGCATCAATCGTTTCTTGAAAAATCTGCCGACCGAGCAGCGTGTTATTTTTGTGCGGCGATACTGGTATTTTGACAGTGTTGCAGATATTGCAGAACGCTGTAAATGCAGTGAGGGACGGATAAAAACAATTTTGTTCCGTGTGAGGGGAAAACTTACCGAGCATTTGAAAAAGGAGGGATATGCATGATGAAAAAAACAGATTGGGCAGACATCATTGGAAAAATCGACCAATCTTATGTTGCTGAGGCAGAGCAGTGGAGCAAGGCGGCGCAGAAAAAAACAAACCAGAGACATCTGACAGCAATGGCAGCCTGTGTTTGTCTTTTACTAATTGGAGCAGCCGTTTCTTTTTCTATGCTTCAAGTAAAAGAAAATGAAACAAGCAGTGGGGAAATGCTTGCAGAAAGTGCGGCAGCGGACAGAGAGAACCAGCCGAATGAGTCGGCTTCTGTAACGATGGATGCCGAAAATGAGCAGGCAGTTGCACCGGAAAACAAGACAGAGTCACAGGCAGACGCAGCAGGTACACAGGAAACACAGGAAAGTACTGCAGCGTCAAATGCAGGTGCAAAGGAACAGGAGCAGATTACGATAAACCAGACAGCAGAGTTTGAGACAGTTGCCATAGATATGGCTTGCCAGTATGAGGTCAGCATGAATGAAAAGGAAATCGAGGACTATTACGGAGTGACTGTTTTTCTGAAAAACCTTCCGGCTGCATTGACAGCAGAGGTGACCGGACAGACAGAAGATGCGTCGGAGGAGAATGGCAGCATACCGGCGCAGACGCAGATGGCAACAGAAAAAGGAAATCATGCATTTGAAGGAATTATTCGCTATGGAGAGAAAGAGAAAGTCGTTGATGATAATAATACGTTTTTCTATACAAGTGAAGACGGAAAGAAAAGCTTAAGCATCAGCGTCCGGACAACAGACTCCGGCATCATAACGGAATTTGTCGATGATAATTTAAAGACTTCTTCTATCAATGGAAATGAAGTTACGATTGCAAAAATTGAGAGTGAGGATGAGGATTACATTGCGATTTTTGAAAAAGAAGGTGTTACTTTTACTATCGAGACACAAAATCTGACGGAGGAAGAATTGCTGATTGTGCTGCGGGAGCTTTGTTAAAAATCTTATAAAAAATCTGTAACAAAAAGCGCAGAAGATTGTTATATAGATGTAAGAACATTTACAGGAAACATTTTTTTACAACACGAAAACAGCACGAAATCTGCCAGAGGAGGAAGTATGGAAAAAGATATATTAAAACAGTTATATCAGAAGTACCGGAAAGAAATATATCTTTATCTGTATTCCTTCTGCAAGAACAGCAGCATGGCGGAGGATTTGTTGCAGGAGACGTTTTTAAAAGCATTGCTTTCCCTGCCGGACGGACATACGAATATGCGGGCGTGGCTTTATCTGGTGGCAAGAAATCTGTATTTTAACGAGTACCGCAAAGAAAAGACGAAAGTTCCGATAGACGAGGCGGAGGAAGTGAAAGAGTCTGCTTCGCCGGAGGTTCTGGAAGGAATTTTAAAGGAAGAAAAGTACAGGCTTTTATACTGGGCATTAAATCAGCTGGACGGGCGGAAAAGAGAGATTTTGCAGATGCAGTATTTCGGCGGACTGTCGCAAAAGGAAATCGCGGCGGTTTTAAACATAACGCCGGAAAATGTACGGATACTGTCTTACCGGGCAAAGAGAGAGCTAAAAGCTTACATGGAGGAAAATGACTATGACCTATCGTGAATTATTACAGCTATATCGAGAAGGAAAGTTAGAAGAAGATAAAAGTGCGCAGGTGGAGCAGGACATTGAAAAGCAGGAGGCCATCAGCGAATATCTCTGTGATAAAGAGGAAATACCGGGACTTGAGGCTTTAAAGGACACAGATGGTTTGTGGCAGGAAAAAGAGAAGAGTGAGGAAACAGATGCGGAAGAACAGCGTTTTGTAAAAATGATACAGAAAACAATCCGCAGAACTTTTTTAAAAATGGGAGCAGTTATCGGAAGTAGTGTACTTGTCATTGTATTATGTATTTTATTTTTACTGCCGCAGGTTGTGTCCGCATTTTACTATAATCCAAATGAAGTGGCAGGAAAAAGTGATGAAAATGATAATATAACAACGACCAGAATAGATTTGGATTTCAGTGTTTATTCCGAGCTGTTTTTGCCGGGATGTTACCGGAATGTGGTAAATGCAGTGTCCGAGGGCTATGGAGTTTACAATATTTCCATTCCGCAGACCGTTTCTTATAATGGAAGAAATATAACGGTAAATGGAAAATTAAAACGTGGGAAACTGACACTTTATAATACAGATGTGTTTAAAATGCCGTATGGCAATACGTTTAAAATGCCAGAGGAAGTGGAGGAGTATGCGCGACAGCTTTATTATTCTAATGGAAAAGAGGAATTCTGGGGACCGGCAGGAAGTGTGACAGAGGCATACGCAGCAATCGATGAACTCGACGACTCTTCCTGTTATATCGCATATGCTTCGCTTGACAAAATGACCAGTTATGAGAATTTTTATCAGTGGGCAGAAAAAAATGAGATAAATACAAATCTCTGGTGTGCAGTCTATACGACAGAGAAAGACGGATATATGTGTGAGTCCTCTGAGGGTATTGGAATGCTTGTAAATCCAAGCGGAAGCTGTCTTGACTGGGACAGGGAAAAGTATCCGTATCTTTGTCAGTTAGATAATCAGACAATAACAGACAGCTGGGATATGGCAGAGGATACGCAGAAAATGGAGACACATTTTATCAGTCTTTTGAGTTATTTAAAAGACCATGAGAACATTGTAAAAATATTAGACGGAAAAGAGCTGCCTTATGATACAATGATAGAAAGCGTAAAAAGAGATGGGCTCCGCATTTATGGATTTTCTATCACCTGTAAAAAAGATACGCTGCTAAAACTTAAGGAGCAGCCGGAGATTTCCTATCTTTATGCCGTGCCGGTAAATTAAATTTTTTTGTAACCATAAGAGAAAAACTGCGTCCTTCTTAATAGAACATAGGATTAGTGTATCAACATAGGTAATTGCGAAAATCATAAATACGTAAATTTGAGTTTTGCAATAAAAACAGAACAGGAGGAATAAAGTATGAAAAGAAAAATGATAGCAGCTATTATTGGCCTTATGGCGCTAAGTCTTATGGCATGTGGAAGGAAAATGGCATTATCGGATTCTACGAAGCAGCTGACTTCCGATAAAACAGAAAATAAAACGCAGACAGAGGAGAATGTGAAGGAAGAAGGTAACGGAGAAAACAACAACGAAAGCAATGGAGAAAATATATCACAGGCAGCAGATTTTAAAACGCGTTACAATCAGTTTGCCATAGATTTATTACAGCAGACTTATGAGACAGGAAAAAATGAGATGATTTCCCCAATGTCTGTGTTAGCAGCACTTACGATGACAGAAAATGGGGCGAGGGGAAATACTTTAGCACAGATGGAGCAGGCACTATCAGGACAGACAGATGTAGAGCAACAGGGAAAGGAGCTTTCTTCTTATATAAACAGCCTGACGGATGTAGAAAATTCACATTTAAACATTGCAAACTCCATCTGGGTGAAGGATAGCGACAGTCTGCATGTGAAAGATGATTTTCTGGCCAAAAATGAACAATTATTTCAGGCAGAGGTCTATCAGGCTCCGTTTGATGACAGCACTTTAAAAGATATCAATACGTGGGTATCCAATAAGACAGAGCATATGATACCGCAGATTTTGGATAAAATAAATTCTGATTCGGTGATGTATTTAATCAATGCGGTTGCCTTTAATGCAAAGTGGAGACAGCCGTATGAAAAGGAGAACATAACGGCGGGGGTTTTTACAACAGAAAAAGGAAGCCGGCAGGATGTTGATATTATGCATTCAACGGAGAGTATTTATCTGGAAGATGAAAATACGACCGGATTTTTACGTCCTTACGAGGAAGGCTATTACTTTATGGCAATGCTTCCGGCGGAAGGCATTTCCATGGAAGATTATGTGAATACGCTTTCAGCGGAAAAATTTAAAAATCTTCTCGAAAATGCAAGCTATGATTTTGACGTAGATACAGTCATTCCGGAATTTAAGTCAGAGTATTCGGTGGAGTTAAAAGATACTTTGGAAACTATGGGAATGACAGATGCTTTTGACGAGGAAAAAGCAGATTTTAGTGGAATAGGAAGCAGTGACAACGGAAATATTTATATCAGCAAAGTAATCCACAAAACTTTTATCGAGGTGGATGAACAGGGAACGAAAGCAGGGGCAGCTACGGTTGTTGAAATGGCAGAAACTGCAAGTTTAAATGACCCGGTTGTGAAAACGGTGTATCTTGACCGGCCGTTTGTCTATGCGATTATTGACAGTGAGAGCAAGCTTCCGGTTTTCCTTGGTGTGACAGAAGCGGTGTTATGTTAAAAATTTAACATGTACAGGAAAAGATACTTGAGATTTTTCTGAAATTCGTTTATACTTATCCACGGTCTGACAGGGAAGAAATACTGACCTGATATCCGGCAAAAATTTCATGCCGGTATCCATAGGAAATAGATGATTGTGAAACTCATAGAAAAAGTATATTAGATTGTACAAAATGAATAAAAGCATAAGAAGACACTGGGAAGCCGCCGGTCCTTAG
>CAKRCJ010000030.1 GCA_934307185.1 uncultured Roseburia sp. | reverse complement strand
TTTGCACTAACAACGAGTGCTAACTCATATTTATTCATGCGAATTTTCCTCCTTTTGGTCTCTGGCCCATTCTTTCATTGAACGAGCAAGGAATTAATAATATATCACGAATATCTACTTTACCATGGTTTCCGCATGATTTCAAGCCTTTTTTCGAATTTCTTTTGTATTTTTTTCTACAAGCTTTCTCGCAATCATAATCTGATGACCGCAGCCCATGCATTTTAATCTGAAATCTGCGCCCACACGTAAAATTTCCCATTCTGCACTGCCACATGGGTGCTGTTTTTTCAATCTGACGATATCGCCTACTTCATATTTGTCCATAACTTTTCCCATTTCCATATAATAAAAGGGTGCCAATACTGACACCCTTTCATTATATGGAAAAAAACTGCTTTTTTCAATAGTTTTATCTGGCAGCTCTTACAATCACACGGATAATGTTTGCTGCATTATACTGCAAATCTGCTTTTGTAATCCGATAACCGTCCAGCTCTTTTCCGGTTGTTACCGCTTCCACAATGTCATCTACATTTTTCTGGCAGCCCGGCATCTGCATGTCATTGCCGGCAAAAATACAGCCTGTGGATGCCGATATCGGATATTTCGGTTTGAATTTTCCGGTCAGCATCGGCATATCCTGTGAGGTAAACCAGTCTGTCATGACCGTTCCAAGAAATCCCCATTCATCCCTTGCTGCTGCCTGAATTAAATCATGGCTGTTTGCCGTATGAATGCCGTTCAAAAGGTTGTAGGAAGTCATAATGGAAAACGGCTGTGCTTCCTTAACTGCAATCTCAAAGCCTTTCAGATAAATTTCACGCAATGCCCTCTCACGCACATGTGCATTGACAAAATAGCGGTTGTCCTCCTGATTATTGACCGCAAAATGTTTGATGGTTGTTCCTTTTCCCTTGTGCTTCTGAACGCCCTTTGTCATTGCTGCAGCTGTTTTTCCAGACACAAGCGGATCCTCGGAATAATATTCAAAATTTCGTCCGCAGAGCGGATTTCTATGGATATTTAACGCCGGGGCAAGCCACAAATCAACGCCAAACTGCTCCATCTCTGTTCCGACCATATCCCCTGCCTTTTCAATCAGGTTTAAGTTCCATGACTGCGCAAGCGCCCAGCCAATCGGAATTGCCGTACAGTACTGGTAATAATCGTCCGTTTCCTCTTCTTTTAAGTCAGTGGAAAATGGGGCAAACACGCCGCTCATTCCCTCTCCGCCCGGAAGAAGTTTTCCCTCTTTTGTCGTTTTAAAATGCGGCTGTAACCGTAGTCCTGCAGGTCCGTCGGCAAGTATTAAATTCTTTACGCCTCTTGTTTCTTTCAATACCGGCGAGGTATCTCCTGCCGCCCCCGGAACGGTATAAGAAGCATTTCCCACAATACTTCCCTGTCCTGCCCGCAATGTTCCGACACAAAGCTCTGCCATTTCCGGCACGGTAAGCTGTGCTACAAGCTCCTCCACTGATGCCTTTTTTAAAAGAACATCCTGTATTGTAATTTTTTCGGATTTGTCCGTCGTGTATTCTTTCCGTTCTCCCTGATACTGTGCTTTTTCTGTCTTTATCAGAGATGCATCTACCCTAATTACCGGAATGTCAGATGGAATTTGTTTTCTCTGCGCATTGGCTGGTTCTATCTCATTCCACTCCATATCCGGTGCAAAAAGATTTTTCAGTTCCGCTGTCTTTACCGTTTCTGACAGATTAAGAACTGCCACCGCCTTTGCTGACGCAGAGCTGTTGCCCGCACTGATAACGTAATCCCCTTTTTCCAAAACCCACGCTGCACATGCTTCACAATAGGAAGCCATAGCCTTTAAATAAAATGTAACGTCCACTTTCTGAGCTTCACCCGGCGCAAGAAGTTCTGTTTTGGCATACGCTGCAAGCTCCTGATACGGCTTTTTCATTTTTCCGTCCGGTGCACTGTAGTACACCTGTAATACCTCTTTTCCGGCTCTGTCTCCTATGTTTGTAATTAGTGCAGACAATGTCACCTTATCCTCCAGAACCTGCACCGTTTCCTCACTTATCTGAAACTGCGTATAAGAAAGACCATAGCCAAAAGGATATAACGGTTTCACGCCAAACGTATCAAAATAGCGGTAGCCGACATAAATGCCATCCTCGTACACCTCATCATCCACGCTTTCATTGTGGCTGAACTTTTCTGAGGATGGATAATCCATGTAACGGACTGCCCATGTATCTGTCGTTTTTCCAGATGGATTTACCTTTCCAGTCAATGCGTCTGCTAACGCATCCCCGCCGAGATTTCCAAGCTGTGTCATCAGAAGAATTGCATCTACCCCTTCTATTTCCTTTAGCGGAGCAAGCTCCATGACACCGCCGATATTTAACACAACAATTGTTTTTTTATAGTTTTTTGCAAGAAGCCTGATATTTTCCACTTCATTCTTCCAGAGTCTGTAATCACCTTCCCTGTCGTAACGGTCAGCTCCCTCACCGGAAACCCTTGCAATCACATAAACTGCGGTGTCTGTACCCGACTGTCTGATATCCTCCTCTGTGATAAGCTCCGGCTCCCTTTCACTATATGGATAATCAAACATAACCACCATTTCAGGAACCGACATTTCTGTCGATTTTTCCTTCACGCGCGCCATATAATCTGCATAGCCTTCCTGAATCCGCTTTTCCTGTCTGTCAAGCCAGCTTTTGGTTGTTATCTCTATTCCGGCATTTTCAAGTCCCTGCTCAATTGTTACAATGCTTCTTGTATTCACCTCACCGGAGCCTGTACCACCGCGCACCGTTGCCCTTGCACCATTTCCAAAAAGTGCGGCTTTTTTCGTCGCAAAAGGCAATGCACCATTATTTTCCAAAAGGACCATGCATTCGCCCGCAAGTTTTCTTGAAATTTCTGCATGGTCTATTTCTCTCTGTTCAACTACATCTGTCTTCGAAGCGTATATCTGGTTCATAGATACCTCCCATTAACAAAATTTTTTAAAGAAATCACATTCCTCTGCATTACATTTTTTTGCTTCCTCAAGCTTTATGTTGCAATGAAATACATGACCGAGCTCATGCTTTTCATCTCCGTAAAAATGAAACTCATGCGGTATTTTTTTCTCAATAAGCTTTTCAGATAAAACCGGTGCCTGACTTACCAGAAAATCTCCGGTACAGGTCATATAAAAGGTTGGCGGAAACTGCTCTGTCATATGATTGATCACACCGATTTTATAAAACTCTTCCTTCGTGCCCTTTTCCGGGAGATAATCTGCCATAAGCTTTATCGTAAGGTCATCCTTTGCATTTTTTGTCTCAATCAGATAAGCACCGCAGTTTAATGCAATCGCAGTCGGAACAAACCCCTCCGGCACCTGAAATGGAAACTCCTGCGCATATTTCTCATTGGTACACATTGCAGAATACAATCCGAGCTGATGTGCTCCTGCTGAGTCACCGACACCAAAAATATGTTTCGTGTCAAAATGATACTGTCTTGCATTTTGTAAAATCCAGTTTATCACAAGATTTAAATCTTCCAATGGGGCAGGAAATTTATAATCCGGAGCAAGCCTATAAGTAAAGTTTACTACCGCAAATCCATGCTGCGCAAGGCTCATACAATAATACTGATACCTTTCCTTGTCCCCGTAAACCCAGCCACCGCCGTACACACTCACAATAACCGGAAGCTCCTTATCGCCTGCTGCCTTCGGGCGGTAAACATCAAGCACCTGCCACTTTGGATTTTCTCCATATACAATGTCATCAAACCGCTCAATATCCTCTGGGGTTTTCAGTCCGGCATCCCGGACATCATCCCCTTTCTTAAAGTTATGTCTGATCATATCACTTACAACTGACATTCTCTTTCCTCCTGACCATTATCTTCTTTTTGCCTGTAAATCCTTCTGGATTTGCGCAATATTTTTATCAATGTTTAATAAAAGAATAAGAACAAGACACACTGCTGCAATTATTGCGCCAAGATATCCATATACAAATTTGATGGATGATACTGCAGAAGCTGTCTGTACTGCTGCTGTTCCGTCATATCCTCCGAACGGACTCCTGTTTTCCATTCACCGTAATCTACAACATCTGCTATCATTGCCGGGATTGTGGTCGCTGCGGAAAGCATACCAATAATTGTAACATCCCCAAGTACCGTGGAAGCAAAATAATATCCGGATGCACCAGAGGAAACAATTCCTACGTAGAGTGTTAAAAATAATAATGCCTGAATATAAAAATATTGATTTTTCAAAAGCGCCGGGAATGCCTCACCTAAAGGAACTTCCTCAACACTTATCTCTCCGGCTTCATTTTCACCAATATGCTCCTTACATCCAAAGAAGCACCAGATTAACATAACAAATTCAACCACTGCAAAGACAACTGCCTTCCTTTTCTGCATCTGGAAATCAGGAATGATACTGTGGATAAATCCGGAATTTGTAACAATAAGCTGTCCCTTTTTCGCATGGATGCATTCCCCATTGATATAATGTGTGGAAGTTCCCTCCGCAAGATATACCATTTCCAGTTCCTCATGCCAGTGGTTTAACAGCTTCACTTTTGCTTTCTCCTCATTATCTGAATTGACAATATAAACTTTAAATGGTCTTTTCCTGTCATATTCAAATAATTCATGCTTTATAACCGGTTCACTCATTTTCCTGTACCTGCAGCTCAATCTGCCCAAATATTTCACCAAGCCCCGCCTGGATGAGCAAATCTGCCCTCTCATCCATCGGAGTTGTCGACTTATTGATTAATACCAGCTTATTTCCACGGTAATAGTCAATAAGCCCCGCTGCCGGATAAACCGCCAGGGATGTGCCGCCGATAATTAACATATCCGCATGGCTGATATAATAAACTGCATCATCAAGCGTCTGCTGGTCTAATCCTTCCTCATATAAAACAACATCCGGTTTAATCTGTCCGCCACATTCATCGCAGAGCGGAATATTTTTCGAATTTAAAATATACTCTGCATCAAACTCTTTTCCACATTTTCTGCAGTAATTTCTGTGTACGCTTCCGTGAAGCTCGAGCACATTTTTACTGCCTGCCGCCTGATGCAGCCCGTCAATATTCTGTGTCACAACGGCTTTTAACTTCCCTGCTTTTTCCAGCTCTGCCAGTTTATAATGCGTCGTATTCGGTTTTGCGGAAAGACAGAGCATTTTATCGCGGTAAAAACGGTAAAACTCTTCTGTGTGCCTTAAGTAAAACGAATGGCTTAAAATCGTTTCCGGCGGATAATCGTATTTCTGGTTATACAATCCGTCCACACTCCTGAAATCAGGGATACCACTTTCCGTAGACACTCCTGCTCCTCCAAAAAATACGATATTATCCGACTCCTTTACCATCTGTAAAAATGTATCAATATTACTCATATTTCATGCCTCCCGCTATTAAGCTTCCTTCCATATTTTTCAATTTCCGGTTACCTTTTCTGTTCTTTACAGTATATCACGGAAAACATCTTCTGCCAGCGATTATTTTACTTTCCTTACCGATTTTGCATAAGATAATGCCTGCTCTTTGTTAAAGCAGTCCTGATTGAAAAATACCATATATACCGGTTCTTCTTCCCCTGCACTTAAAAATGCTACCCAATATTTTGTAACCATATCGTCATAGTTCTTTATTCCTGCCTCTTCGCTCTCCGAAGCTGTGAAAATTTCAAAATCATACTCATAGAAAAGCCCGGAAAAATTGTCCGTTTCAAAGCTTTCCAGAAAAGATTTATCCATATGGTTTCCGGAAATGGTTACTTCTGCAAGTTTATTTCCATCATAAACAAACGCATCGTCTTTTTCACCCTTCCACTCGCCAATTCCTCCGACGGAATACCACGAAGCAAGGCAGCTCTCACCGTGTGCCTTTGGTACGAACTTGTTAAATTCAAACAGATTACCGGAAAATCCGTCAAACAATACGTCCTGCCCATATTCTTCGAGCGTTACTGCAATATTATCCGGTGCGCCCGGCATTACAACCTCATCCATCGTAATTTCTGCCGAAATATCATAAACTGCGTTCAAAAATGACTCTATATCCGTATTGGCATAATAACGCTTGTCTGCATGATACAGACCAATCGCATCAAAGGTCTGCATTTCTGTAAGCCAGATATCATCAACTGCATCCGGCGTTTCACCATATTCTAAAGCATTTTCTTCCTGCCAGTAGGCTATCGTTAATTCATATTGTTTTCCCTCATACAAAAAATGTCCTCGCAGCTCATCTGTGATGGAACCATCGTCCGTTTGTCCTTCCTCTTCAAGATTAGAAAACTGTTTCCAATAAGTAACATCATGTGTATCTACAAATGTCTCCCAGTTTTTGTCTTCCACCATTGTAATTAGTTTTTCCATAGAAAGTTCTTCATTATAAAGTTCCTCCGCAAATACTCCAGTCACATTATTACCGGAAGCTTCTGCCATATCTGTGCCGTTCTCCTGAGTTTGTCTGCTTTCTGTGCTTTGGACACTTTCTGCGTTGTCATTATTTTTTCTGCTGCCGGTCAGAAGAACTGCTGCAGCCGTGGCAATAACAATAACCACAATAATTCCTGCAATTGTAATCGTTTTTATCCTTTTATAATTTAAAACATTTTTTATGCGCCTCCCTGCATCCGACTCTCCGAACGCAAGCGGCACTGCCATAAATTTTCTGTTATTTGCAGCAAAGCCTAACAGCAGAGAGCTGTACTCTTTTTTTATTCCGTTTCCAAATATATGAAGCACTGCCTCGTCACAGCTCATTTCCTGGTCGCGCACAAATGCAAAATAGGCAAACCATACGAACGGATTTATCCAGTATGCCATTAAAAGAACTGTGGCGAGCAGTCTTGTAAGCTGGTCGAACCTTTTTATGTGATAACGCTCATGCGCAAGTATGTAGCCCTGCTCTGTCTCATTTAATCCGAACGGAACATATATTTTTGCCTTCAACACACCAAGCACAAAAGGGGATGAAATATTGTCGCACTCATAAATATTTTCCCGTAAAAGAACTGCCTGTCTTACCGATTTTTTCAGCCGGAAAAATGCCATTACCTGAATAACCAAAAGGACAGCTATTCCGGCTAACCACACTAAAAATAACACGGTCTGTCCCATCTCCCTGCGGCTGTCCTGTGTAACAGCCTGCGTATTCTTCTGCGCGTCTGATACCGCCTGCGTCTGCTCATTCTGTGCATTGTTTCCGCTGGCAAAAGCTACGATTGTCTCCCTCGCTTCTTCTCTGTTACCAAATCCACTTTTTTCTTCGAGACTCTGCACAACGGATGGTGTCTCTGCAAGACGAGGGAAAATGCTGCCCGCCGGTACAGAGATATCAAATATCATACGGACTGCAACAAGCATCCATAATATATAAGAATATTTCTTCGGATATTTTCTCAGGAAAAAGCGCACAAGAAAAACTATCATTATCACTACGGTGACTGCCACACTCCGGTTCATCACTTCCAAAAATATTTCTGCAAAATGAGTTAACATTTTCTAATCCTCCCTGTGTTCATCAATCAGTTTTTTTAACTCCGCTGCTTCCTCTTTTGAAATTTTCTTTCCACCTAAAAAAGCGGTAATAAATCCCGGCAGTGAACCTGCAAAGGTGCGCTCCACAAACTGCTCCGACTCCTCTGCCTGCACCTGTTCTTTTGGCAGGATTACTTTTACTATGGCATCCTCATTTGAAATATAACCCTTCTCACACATTTTCCGTATTACGGTGTAAGTTGTTGATTTTTTCCAGCCAAGCTTTTTACTGCAAAGCTTTACCAGCTCTCCCGAATTCACCGGTGCATTCTCCCACACCACACACATAAAACGATAGTCACTGTCACATAATTTTGAATACTCCATACAAAAACCTCCCTCCATCAGTCTATAACTATAAACCTAATTAAAGTTTATAATTGTAAACCTAAATTGTCAACAAAATTCTTAAAGTAAAAAAGCTGCCACACTTTTTACTGTGTGACAGCTTCTGCAATAGTTGCGGGAATAGGATTTGAACCTATGACCTTCGGGTTATGAGCCCGACGAGCTTCCAGACTGCTCCATCCCGCGATATTCTTTTCTTAACAAAATCTATTATAGACTTTTCCTCTTTAAATGTCAAATCTACACCGCCGTTTTTCCTGCTGCATCATTATCTATAATAAATTATATTCAAATTTTTCCTTTTTATGCAAAAATTTCAGCCCATATACGAAACAATGATAACACTTGCAATTGTGCCCGCCACGGTTGCAAGCAATGCTCCCCCAAGTGTATAACGTGTTTTTTTTACTTTTACGCACATAAAATAAACTGACATTGTATAAAAAATTGTTTCCGTACTACTCATCATCACGGATGCCATTTTGCCAAGGGCAGAGTCTGCACCGTATTCTTTATAAATATCCAGTAAAAGTCCGGTTGCCGCAGAGGAGGAAAACATTTTAATTATCGTTACCGGAAGAAGCTCCGCAGGAAAACCTGTCTTTTCTGTCAGATTTTGTCCAAGCGCAGACAGGCAGTCTAAAAATCCGGAGGCGCGCAGTATTCCAACAGCAACCATAAGACCAATTAATGTCGGCATAATGCCGATTACCGTTTTAAAACCATCTTTTGCACCATCAATAAATTCTTCATAAACCTGCTGATGATTTAAAATGCCATACCCTACAATACAAAAAATAAGTAATGGAATAGTAACCTCTGAAAGAAACAGTAAAAATTTTACAGACAATTTTTTCTCCATCTTCTTATTTATAAATATATATGCAGTCGAAAAAAATAAAGAATATGCAAAAACATATTCTTTATCTGAAATTTATTTTTTATTTCTGTTCTTTTGTAAAAGTGTCAGGTATTGGTTTTCCGGCATTGGTTTTGCAAAATAATAGCCCTGAATATAATCACATCCGAGACGCTTAAGCATCTTTACCTGTTTTTCTTCTTCCACGCCCTCTGCAATGACCGGCATATCAAGTGATTTTGCCATTTTAATCACTGCCTCTAAAATCTTTTCCCCACGGCTTTCCGATGGTCCTTTAGACAAAAACCGCATATCAATTTTAAGCACATCAAGGTTTATATCTTTTAATACATTAAGGGAAGAATACCCACTTCCGAAATCGTCCATCATAATGGTAAAACCTGCCCTGCGCAATTCATCCACTGTATTCTGCATTAGCTGTGCATCATCAGAAAAAGCACTCTCTGTCAGTTCAAGATTAAGGTACTTTGGCGGTATTTTATATTTTTCCACAAGATTAATCAATGACTCTACAAATCTTGAATTATATAAATTCACCCTTGATACATTAACAGAAATCGGTTTTATATTTTTGTACTGCTTCAACCTTTTCTGAATAAACTGGCAGACCTTTTCCCATATATAATAATCCAGCTTCGTAATAAAACCATTTGCCTCAAAAATCGGAATAAACTCCCCAGGCGAAATCATCGTTCCATCCGGCTTCTGCCAGCGTACCAACGCCTCTGCTCCGTATGGTCTGTAGTCAACCAGCTCATACTTCGGCTGAAAATATACGACAAATTCTTCTGTCTCAAGCGCATGATCCATCTCGTTAATAATGTTCTGCTCGCGAATAAGCTTTGCTCCTATTTCCGGCGTGTACTTTGCTTCGTGGATCATATACTGCCCTTTGCACTGCTTTGCAGCTATCGTTGCACGATCCACTATTCTGCGCATATCCATGCTGTTATCTTCTATATCATAAATTCCGATTGCCGCCTGTAAATAATAATCCGCATGATATTCTTTCAGTTTCTTTTTAATCTGTGCCCCAAACTCTTTAATCTGCGGTGCATCCGTCGGAAGGCATACTGCAAAAATATCTGCATTAATTCGTCCAAAAGTACAATTCTCTATATGCTCTGCAAAATTCTCTACAACACGGGCAAGGTAAATAATCAGTCTGTCCCCTTCTTTGTCTCCATAATAATTATTAATCATTTTAAAGCGCTCAATGTCCACCCGCAAAATGGTAAATTTTATATCTGGATGCAATTCTAACATATCTTTTGTGTTCTGAAAAAACTTTTGCATATTATGAAGTCCGGTTAACGTATCATGCTCAAGCGAATGTGCTTTACTTCTTTTTATTGTATTCAGCACACGGAAGCGGATAATCTCCGGATGGAATGTTTTCGGAATAAAATCCCATACACCATATTCGAGACACTTCTTCTCCGTCTCTAAATCTGTCTCTAACGTTGTTACAACAATTGGTATATTCTTCGCCCGTTCGTCCTTTTTAATCTCCCGCATAAATACAAAACCATCCATAATCGGCATGACAATATCAAGAATAATAAGAATTATCTCTTCCCTGCTCTCCTCTAAACGGTTTAACGCATCTGCACCATTCTCCGCTTCAATTACTTTATATTTGCTTTTTAAAATATCCGCAAACGTCTGTCTGTTTAATTTGCTGTCATCTACAACTAAAATAGAATTTCTCATAAACATTTACCTTATCTTATAGCATATATTATTCTTAAATTATAAACTTTATTTTCCTGTGTAACAATCATTTTCTTATAAATTCTGTTATTTTGCAGAAAAAAACAGCAGCAACCGTGCTGATTATAGTTGCAAAAATTGCCGGTCCTATAATTTCTGTAGGATTTACACTTCCATACTGGCTCCGATAGGCAATAATGTTTACCGGTATCAGCTGTAACGATGAAATATTAATAATCAGAAAAGTGCACATCTCCCGGTTTGCGGTTCCTTTTGGAACAGCTTTTCTGCTTTTTTGTTTTCTTCTGTCATTTTCTAAATTTTCCAGGCTTTCCATTGCTTTTAGTCCCGCCGGGGTTGCTGCCCAGCCCAGCCCAAAAACATTTGCAATCATATTTGCTGCTATATATTCATATGCAATATGTCCCTCTGGAATATCTGGAAAAAGAAATTTCAAAAGCGGCTTTAATTTTTTCGTAAGTCCGGCAATCATTCCTCCTGTTTCTGCAATACGCATAAGCCCCACCCAGAACGACATCACGCCTGTCATTGTAACACAGAGTGTTACAGCTTCTTTTGCCGAATTAAGTGCTGCTGTCGTGACATCAGGAAGTGTTCCATGAAATGCTGAAAAAATAATGCCGAAAATTATCATAAATGCCCAAAGATAATTCATACAATCCCTTTTTCATGCGGTTTAATGCTAATATATGCACGCTTCATTTTTATATCACCGCTGTTACTGTTTGTTTTCATATTTTCAGAAGGCTTTACATATGATATGCTAATTAGATATAATAAAATCAGGCTTTTTATTCTAGTATATAAAGTGAGGTATTTTAAGTTTGAAAAGAAATCGTGTTTTGAAAACTATTACAGCTAAAAGAGTGGGTTCTGCTGCGGTATGCGCCATTCTCTCACTGTCTCTCTTTGCCGGATGTGCTTCCCAGAAATTTACAGATACCAGTCAGACTGGCTCCGTGCCTGACACGGAAGTCTCCCGGTCCTTTGACAATTTTTTAAACGATATTTTTGTAACTGAAGTAACAAGCAACACGATTAATCTGCACTACACTCTTGCCAATCCCGAAAATTTCGGTATTACAGATTATCCGGTTACCTTAGGAGACCTTTCAGATGATGCGGCAAAAGACAGTAATGCCCGCATTGAGAATTATCTGTCTGTTTTGAAATCATTTTCTTATGACAGCCTTTCCACTAATCAGAAGCTGACTTATGACCTTTTATCCGATTACCTGACACTTCAACTGAATATGGCTGACCTGTATCTGTATGACGAACCGCTCCGCACCTCGACCGGAACACAGGCGCAGCTTCCGATTTTATTCGAAGAATATTCTTTTCACAGCCAAAAAGATGTGGAGGATTACCTTACACTGATTTCGCTTACGGATAGTTACATGGACCAGATTATCGATTTTGAACGTGAAAAAGCGGATGCCGGGCTGTTTATGTCCGATTTTGCCTGCGACACAATTATTGATCAGTGCAAAGCATTTGTCGCAGATGCAGATAACCATTACCTGATAGAGACTTTTAACAGCCGCATAGATAAGCTGTCTGGTCTTTCACAGTCAGAAGCCGAGCAGTATAAGTTAGAAAATGAAAAAATGTTGGCAGAACATATTATCCCGGCTTATGAAAACCTGGCAGATGCCATGGAGAAATTAAAAGGCTCCGGCACAAATGATAAAGGGCTCTGCTATTTTCCGGATGGAAAACAATACTATGAATACCTTGTGTATTATAATACCGGTTCCTCCTCAACCGTAAAGGAACTGGAAAACAGAATTTCAAAGGAGCGTTCCAAGGTTTTACAGGAATCTTCCGACCTTTTGAACGACAACCCTGAAATCTTGGATTTGGCTTCCGAAGTAGCTCTTACCCCAACAGATTCCACTACCACTTTAAATAAACTGCAACAGGCTATGCTTTCCGATTTTCCTGCTGCTCCCGAAACAAACTTTACCGTCAATTATATTGCTGACTGTGTGGCAGACTATCTTGCACCGGCATTTTATGTTACCGCACCGATTGATGATTACTCCAATAACTCCATTTATATTAATGAAGCAACGGATACCTCAGATATTACTTATTTTACAACATTAGCTCACGAAGGTTTTCCGGGACATCTGTATCAGACAGTCATGAGTTATGATGCAGGACTCGCCCCTGTCCGTTCTGTTTTAAATTATTCCGGCTATGTGGAAGGCTGGGCAACTTATGTTGAGCTTTTATCTTATCATTATGCAGAGCTTGACGATGATGTTGCCACTATTTTAGAACTTAACCAGAATGCAACCTTAAGCCTTTACGCTACAACAGACATTGGTATTCATTATGAAGGCTGGTCTTTCGACGATACCAAAGAATTCTGGCACAATTATGGCATTACAAATGACGATGCCATTCAAAGCGTTTTTGAGCTGATTGTAGAGGAACCGACACATTATCTGAAGTATTATGTGGGTTTTCTGGAATTTGAAGAACTGAAGAAGGAAACTTCACTGAAAAATATTAATAATTATAACGATAAATCTTTCCATCAGGCGGTGCTTTCCATTGGACCGGCGCCATTTGATATTGTGGAGAAATATTTGCAGGAGTACTATCAATACATTGAGTAAAACCGGAGGTTAGGTAGCGTAGTGCTGCAGATTTTGCGGCTATCGTCTTGAAGTAACGAACGGCAGCAGGAAAGAAATTTTACAATTTATTTTTACACTTCAAGAAAAGAAAACAGACCGGAGCAACTATTGCATTTCTATGCGCAGGACATTCCGATAAGCCTCTAAGCAGAGTTTTCATGTTCAGCAATGGCTTCCATGAAAACTCAGAGTCTTATCTCCATAGCGCATAAAGAAATCAATATTTGCTCCGGTCTGTTTTCTTTTTCCGTAGTTTATCGTTAAATTGTAAAATTCCTTTCCTGCTGCCGCAATTTATACTGTGAGCGATAGCCGCAAAATCTGCAAACCTACGTTATCTAACTCCGGTTTAAGGTCTTTGTGCCACAGATTTTCAGGCTGCATTTTATGGTTTGTATTCCGTTGAAAAGTACCTGCCCTGTAATTAGATTTTCCTGCACCGGACATTACGA
>CAKRCJ010000029.1 GCA_934307185.1 uncultured Roseburia sp. | reverse complement strand
CCTTTCGCCATAAAACAAAAACAGGAGATGACACACGCTAAGAATACTGTTGTCCCCACAACAGTATTCTTTACAATCATCTCCACTCTCTGATTCCTGTTATTTCATTCTATCTGGCTTTTGTTACTCACTTGATAGTGTGATTATAGCATATTTACTGAAAAAGTCCAATATTTTTTCTGTTCTTTATTGAATTGTGACCATATCCGGATTTGTTTTATAATAAGCTGCTCTTGAAATCTTACTTTTCTCTAAATAACCATTGTTTTCCAGATTTTCCAATACCTGTTTTCTAAAATAGGAAGAGTTACTCACCCCTAAATACTCTGTAATCTCTGAAACTTTATGTGCCTGATAAAAACAAAAAGATAATACTTTCGCATCATATACAGTTCCATTTGGTACCGGTGGAAATAATAATGTAGGAATACCGCTGTTTTCCACCCCCTCTGTATAAGTCATATCTGGCAGTACCAAAGTAAAATGATCCGAGGAAGAATATA
Organism: uncultured Roseburia sp.; assembly: GCA_934307185.1. Lineage (GTDB taxonomy): Bacteria > Bacillota > Clostridia > Lachnospirales > Lachnospiraceae > Roseburia. Next base: position 14,052 of record CAKRCJ010000029.1, on the reverse strand, counting down.
TATATGGACGATGTCTCTCGTCCGCAGTCCTATATTCTTCTATTATTTTATCAAACCCAGTTCCCGCTGCTTCCATAACATTACAGCTCACTAAAACAGACGCAATTAACTCATTTCTTCTTTTGGAAATAATCCCTGACAAATCATAAGTCTTTCCCAGTTTCTCTCCTCTGTAAAATCCTCCCGGAGAAGAAATTTCCAATCTGTCTTTAAACATATCCAACTGTATTTGTGTTCCATCCAGAAAATAATCACGATGCGCAACCGCATTGATGATACCTTCAAACAACGCACGTTTTGGATATGCATCTACATTTTTCCTTGTATCATTCAGCTTTATCATAGAATGGTTCATTCTCTGTTCCACAAATTCCATCATATAGTTAATAACAGCTATTATGTTTCCATGGAAACGATTAATTGTTACAATACGTTCACTTCCTTTATGAAAACCGGAAAACAAAGAACACTGTACCTCCGTCTTTTTTCCCTGATAATCATCCCCAAAAAGTACTGCTCCGTTTGCAAGCATTCCGTTTTCATCATAAAAGCCCATAGACTGTAATGCTTTTTCTGCCAGTTTTTTTCCATTATTATGTGAAGAATAAAATTCCTGAAGTGTCTTATAATTTTTTTCTTCATATTTTTTATCTGATGTGAGAATATCAAATTGTGTATTTTTACTTTTCACACTCATCTCTATGATTTCTTCATAAGTTGCACCATTGGTAAAGCCATCTCTCCGCATAAATATAGAAGGAATATTTTTGTACTTTAAAATCACCGGTTTTATCACTGCTTCCGGAATATGCACCCATATAATAAATCTTTCTTTTTCTTTTACTTCATAGCGGATAAAGGATATTTTCATCTGTGGTCTTGGAAACAAATGTTCATTTACCTGATTGTTAAAATAATTACGTTCATTATCTGCCTCTGTTCTTTCAAAGCCAATCAGCTTATTTGTTTTATCCTCAACTCCGATATAGAAATCACCACCGGAAGCATTTGCAAATCCGGCGATACTTTTCATCCACCCCACAATATCGTCACGGTTTAACCTGCTTTTACACTCACATTTATCACTTTCCAATACTACGTTTTCTATGATTTCTTCCAGATACATTTCGTTTCCACCTTTATTTCACCTATAGTTTCAGTGTACTTCAAAGCAACTTCAAAGTCAACTTCAAAGTTACTTCAAGAAAATTTCAATTTACTTTGAAGTTCCATACTATTCTTTCCAAAATCACAAAATCCTAATCTTCGTTCTGTTCCCTGTAATTTCCCAACACAAAAACAGATAACCGTTATCATTTTATTGATAATACTCCGCCTGCGTCTGATACAGCTTCGCATAAATTCCGTTTTTCTTTAACAGCGCCTCATGCCCTCCCTCCTCTGCGATTTCACCTTTATCAAGTACGACAATCCTGTCACAGAATTTGCAGCTGCTCATGCGGTGGGAAATATAAACGGCAGTTTTCCCGCCTACAAGCGAGTCGAAGTTTTCATAGATGTCTGCCTCTGCGAGCGGGTCTAAGGCGGCGGTCGGCTCGTCTAAAATGACAAACGGGGCATCTTTATACAAGGCTCTTGCAATTGCAATTTTCTGTGCTTCCCCACCGGAAAGTGTCACGCCCTCTCCGTTTTCCTGATACAAAAGCGTGTGCTCTTTCTGTGGCAGATGTTCCACAAATTCAGTCATGCCAAGCTTATCAAGCACCTGTTTAAAACGCACCTTATCCATCTGCTCTGCTGCCGCGATATTTTCATCTAACGGAAAATCAAACAGTTTAAAATCCTGAAATACAACGGAAAAAATCTGCATGTATTCCTCATAATCATATTTTTCAATATTAATTCCATTCAGGCAGATTTCGCCCCCGGTCGGCTCATAAAATCTTAACAAAAGCTTGATAAGTGACGTCTTTCCTGCACCGTTCATTCCGACCAATGCCAGTTTTTGTCCGATTTTAAAATCCAGACTGACATTTTTCAAAATATAATCTTTTGTACCCGGATAACAAAAGGATACATTGCAAAAAGATAACTGATACTCGTTGTCATCTCTTTTTTCAATCGGAAGCGTACCGTCATAATGCATGTTCGGGCGGTTGATAAACTCCTCATATGTCTTTAAATATTCATTGCGGTAATTAATCTGATTATACTGCATCAAAACATTCTGCACACCGGCCATCATGGTGATAATTGCCCCCGAATACATGAGTACATCTCCGGTTGTCACCGCACCCGACATTGCCATGACTGCCACATAAACATAGATATAGCCCGCTAAAAGCTGCACGACAAAAGAAAATTCTGCCTGATTTTTCCCCTCAAAAATTCCTTCTTTTGAAAAACAGGCTGTGGCATCGATGCATGTCTCATTTTTACTGCAAAGATAATCCTGCATTCCGTATAACCGTATATCCTTTGCTGCTGTTTCCGAAGTAAATATCTGAAACAGATAACCAGATAAAAAATTGATGCTCTCATTTTCCTGATTGAGTTCCACCTGCTTTTTCCCAATCCGTTCCGAAATACGGAAATTTACCCAGAAGGAAAAAGCAAACATTCCTGCTAACAACGCCGTCATCAAAAAAATTTTAAAACCTGTAATTCCCTGTCCCCGGGCGGACTGCACAATTAGTATAAGAAGAAACACAAGCGCAAACAGAACTTTTACACATTCCGTAAAGAACTTATAAATGGAATTAAGCTGTGTCTCAATATCCCCGGCCCCGTTTGCCCCGCCTCTCGTTCTGCGGAAAGCAATCTGATTTTCCTCTTTTTCGATTTCCTCAAATTCCATGGAAAACGACTTTTCTGCCGTCCGTCTTTTTGTCTCGTCACGGCTTGGGCTGGCATATTGCTCAAATACCTGGTTACACAAAATGTAAACGAGCCGCACCACAAGAACGGATAAAATCATTACCCCCACAAAATGTATTGCATCGGCATATCGCTCTGACAGCAAGGTATCAATAATTTTTGCATACAATATACTGTTAATATAAGAAACCCCAGATCCACAGACCGCTCCGACGACAATCGCCACGCCAAGCTGCCTGTATCCTTTTGTCTGAAAAATCAGATAGTCCCACATCTCCTTAACTGACATCTTTTGCTCCTCCTTCCTCATAATATTTGCTCTGTACTAAAAACAGTTCGTAATATTTTCCTTTTTGTTCCATCAGCTGCTCATGACTTCCACATTCTACGATTTTCCCATCGGATAAAAGAAGAATTTCCTCGCAGAAACGGGTAGAGGCCAGCCTGTGTGAAATAAATAACGCAGTAATATCTGCTAATGTGCGGTTGTAGATTTCATAAATCTCTGACTCTGCCAGTGCATCTAACGCTGCCGTCGGCTCGTCGAGTAAAATAATGGACGGATTGCGGTATAATGCCCTTGCCAAAAGCAGCTTTTGCGTCTCTCCACCGGAAAGCCTTACCCCATTCTGGTTTAGCTCTTTTCCAAGACATGTATCAAGTCCCTGCGTCAATGTCTTTACTTTCTCCGAAAGTCCTGCTTTTTCAAGACAGCCCCATACTTTCTCTTCCTCCCACTGTTCGGCGAGTGCCACATTTTCTGCAACGGAATAAGAGAGTGTAAATGTATCCTGGAAAACGGCTGCCTCATGTCTGTAATAAGCCTCTCTGTCTAACTCCCTTGTGTTAATTCCATTGACATAAATATTTCCCTCTGTCGGCAGGTACAAGCCTGATATTAATTTCACAAGCGTTGATTTTCCCGCACCGTTTAATCCGACTAATGCCTTATGCCCGCCACTTTTTAATGTAAAAGAAATGTCCTTTAACACTGGTTTATCTGCACCCTTATAACAGAAGGTCACATGGTCAAACACAACCTCAATCGTTTCAAACTGATTTTGCGGAACCTTTTTTTCTCCCTCGTCCTCTCCTAAATTCAGGAATGTCCGAAAATCTGTGATATGTACACTGCAATATTTCATTTTTGCAAAGCTGCCGCTCACTTGTGCAAACCACGCGGAAAAGCCACCGATAATTCCCAGATAGAAAACAAACATCGTAAATGACATTCCATTTTTCAATTGATTTATGAGAAACAGATAGCAGATGAAATCTCTCCCTGCTGTCAAAACAGTTTCTACTGATTTTCCGGCAAAGGCAATGGCGTTTTTCTTTGCATTGCGCCTTCTGCTGTTTCTGATTGCGTTTCTGTATTTTCCGACAATCCATTTTTTCAATCCGAAAACGCGGATATCCTTTGCGCTTATGGCATCATCTGAAAGCCGGTCAATATACTGCATTGTCATTTCATCTTTTGCATTCTCGTCCCTGATTTTATTTTCATACCAGTCCGGCAGACTGTTGCAGAATGCCCCGATGACTGACAGCACAAACAATAAAACCAGAATGAGCGGATGAATGGTTCCTGCAATCGCCATATAAACCAATAATCCCAGTACCCCGACGCCAAATTCGGACGTTGCACGTAAAAGTCCCTCAATACCGATGGAATTATAATTAACTGCCATGCCTGCCTTTTCCCGTAAAAGCAGCACATCCGCATTCTCGTACAGCTCCTGTGGCAAATCACAAAGCTTTCTTACATATTTCCCCATGAAAAGCTTAGAGCGCACCTCAATATGATGATAAACGTGCTTCTGTCTGATATAAGTGTCTGCTGCATTCACAAGTGCATAGCCCAAAAATGCGGATAAAATCGAAAAGATGATTGCCAGTGCTGACCGTTTGTTTTCCAGCAAGCCTACGACCAGCGCACTTAACATGGAACCCGTCACTGGTACGATAACCGACAGGATAATTCCGGCTGCCATATCCCATATATAGTTTCTTTTTTCTTTCCATACCGGGACAAAAACAAATTTGAAATTGCTCCAGAGGGAATATTTTCCTGTTTCATACATGTTGTGCCTCCTGATTATGTAAACCTTTTTTCTGTGGTGATAATTTTCTGTTTTTTGTCTTTTCTTTTCGTTACTAAGGTTATCACATATCTGTAAATTTCTGCACAAAAAATGCACGGATTGCAAAAATCCGTGCACGAGTGGTATATTGCCTTATAACGGCAGCATAATCTCCGTGACAAATACGCCTGCCTCATTTTTCCGATTGATAAATCCATGGTACTTTTCCACGATAAGATTTATCCTTTTCAAACCGTGTCCATGATTGCCGCGCTTATTGGTAATGTATTCCTCATCGAGCTTGCGCACTGTCTCATTTGTGGCATTGCTGACCGAAATATAAAGCTGCTCTTTAAACTGTCCGATGTAGAGTCTGATAAACTGCTGTTCTTTTGGAACTTTTTCGCAGGACTCCACCGCATTATCAATCAGATTTCCAATCACAACACATAAGTCAATATCTGTAACCGTTGTTTTCTTTGAAACCGTTGCTTTATAATCGACCGGAATACCGTTATGAATTGCAAGTGAGATTTTCGAATTTAAAATCGCGTCCACGCCGATATTTCCGGTATCAAACAAAAGGTTGATATCGTCTAAATCCGTCTCTAATTTATCTAAATATGTTTTCGCTTCCTCTGTATCGCCCATTGCAAGATACGCTTTTAGTGACTGCATATGATTGTGGTAATCATGCCGCCAGCCCCGCATCGTCATATATACATTATTTACTTCCTCAATCTGGTTCTTCATCAGCTTGTTCTGATAGGCGGCGGTGCTCCTGTCGTAATAAGTTTTTATTAGAAACCGGAGGATAAATGCTGCTGCCACTAACGCCAAAAGTGCTGCTATAAAAATTATGATAATTTGTGTTGTGTTCAAAATTGTTGCTCGTTTCTTTTTTTATTTCCATAATATCGTGATTACATCACTCAATAATTCCGCCGTTCGTCAACACAAATAAATTTGCATTTTCCTCACTTGCGCTCATTATATCGTATAAATACATTTTATCATCTCTGGCATGTCGTATCAACATCAACGCAGCGCCACTTTACTATAAAAGAATGCCCCACCTGACACCAAAAGAATTCCTCCCCCAATGACTGCAAACGTATAAATGCTGACGGAAAATGGCAGTGCTGTCATGATTGCAGTTGAAATCGGCATGAAGATAACGGCAACGGTGAAAATGGAACTGAATACTCTGCCTAACATATGGTTTGGCACTTTTTTCTGCACCATGGAAAAGAAATGAATGTTAAAAATTGTCAGGAAAAATTCAAAAATAAGATTTCCCGATACGATCACCACTGCCGGAAGTCCCATTACTGCAAATAACGTCATAAACACCAGTCCCACGCCGCAGAGTGCCAACGCAATGAGAATGCTGTTATAGGAATTTTTAAATAATTTATTTGCCAGAACTGCTCCCAAAATGGAACCAGCCGCTCCCATTGTCAAAAGTGTGGCATAACTTGAGGGATGCAGAAATAATTGGTTGGAAAACGGTGCGAGATAGTTAAATGCCGCAATAAAAAAATTCACCAAAGCTGCGATTGCAAGCAAAAAGAAAATTTCCTTTTCTTTTACAATAAAAATCATGCCTTCCTTGATATCAAATAAAATGCTTTTTACACCAGCATTCTTTTTTTCTTCTGTAATATGCACTTCCTTCTCCCAGATAGAAAAAAGAAGCAGAAACGAAAGCAAAAATGTCACACCATCAAGCACCAGCGTCGGCTTTAACCCAAACCGGTCCACAAACAAAAATGCAAATAACGGTGAAGAGAGACTCACAATCTGCGAAATCACTTCCAGCCGCGAATTAAAGGCAACAAGTCTGTCCTTATCTACAATTGTTACCACATAGGAACGAAATGATGTCCCGGAAAATGCACTCATAACCGCAAGCACCGCATTCACTGCAATGAGTCCGTAAAGCATCATTTTGTCATTTCCAATAAATGCAAGCAGCAGACACATCAGACCACCGATAAAATCCGTAACCAGCAATATTTTTCTTCTCTTAAAACGGTCCGCAACCGCTCCTCCAATTGGATTTAACAACAGGGAAATCACATTTTCTGCCAACTGATAGTATCCCATATATTTTTGTCCGATACTTCCCAATCCGGCAATCCATGTGCTGTTTCCATAGTCGTACATGACGTTTCCGATTTTGTTGACTGCTCTGCTTGCTAATAATTTTGTCTCATTTTTTTTCATAAAAAACCTCCATTTGAATTTACATACATTGTAAATGTTTTCAAATGAAGGCTTTCCTTTTTTGCATATATGCAATTTTTAGCAGACAAAACGTGCAAAATCTTTTTTATAATTATTTGCCAGATTTTCACTTCCAACCCATTCAAAAATATGAATTGCTTTCTGCATGTCATCAATGCCGGTCTGTTTTTTCCCTTCCTTATAATGCAAAAGTCCTGATAAAAACAGATAGATGGCTCTCTTATAAAGGTCGGTTTCATTCTGAAGCAACGGTTCTATTTTTTCCATATAAAACTCTGCAATCTTAAGCTTGTCCCGATGAATACAGGTTTCCCAGATGTTTAAAAGTGTAATCGTAACAAGGCTTCTTTGCGAACCAATCTCCCAGTAGTAATCTTTTCTTTTTAAAATTTCCTGCCCCATTTTATGTAACAGCGGAATATCAATAAACAGATACAGATTGCCAATTAAAATTAATTCATACATATTCCATTCTTCGGTGGTAAACAGATAATCCGTCACCTCGTTCAGATACTCCTTCGGAAACAAAACTGCTTCATCACATTTGCAAATAAAGCTCTGAAGTAAAATTACATTCAGATGATAACGGTAAATCTCCGGGTGCTCGCGAAACTTCTGTTCTTCTTCCTCCTGCATTTTCCGGAAGCCTTTTATGTTTCTCTCATACTCAAGCGGAATTAATGCACTCATAAAGCGGATTTGCTCCGTGCGCTGATAGTTATTTACCGCATCTATAAATTCACTCACTTCAATATGCATATTGTCTAAAGCAATCAAAAATCTTTCCAGGGAGATATCGGACTCCCCTCTTTCAAACCTTGAAATCTGAGCCGCAGAAACTTTCTCATTGGAAATCTGTTTGAGTGAAATATGCCTGTTTGTCCGCAAATTTTTAAATACCTGCCCCAGATTATCGTATTTTCCCAAAATTCGTTTCATTCCCTTCCAGATGATACTTTATGAATGCTTCATTTACCTTTTTATAGAAGCTTCGGCTGACTAAAACAACACTCTCATCCGTCAGAACGCACTCGGTTCTTCCTATCCGGGCAACTTTGCTGATATTCACCGCATAACTGCGGTGTACCATACAGAAAAGACTGGATTTTTTCTGAATTTCTTCCAACAGTTCTAAAAAACCTGTTTTCAATGTGACCGTCTCACTGTTTTCCGGATACAGGTTTACATAATGTCCCTGTGCTTCCAGATATAAAAGCTGATTTAGTGAAATTTTTATCAACTGGCTGTCTTTTTTTACAAGAATACAGTTTTCTTCCTTCTCTGCATTTTGCTCACTGGCATAATTTAAAATTTCCCAAAGCTTTTCCTCTGCCACGGGCTTCATCAGATACCGGTACGCGTTTACCTCATACCCGTCAAAAACGTAACCGGCGTCTGACGTGACAAACACAAGAAGCACCTGTTTTTCTTTCTCCCTGATTTTTCTGGCAAGCTCCATTCCGTTCTGCCCTTTCATGGAAATGTCAAGAAAAATCACATCGTATGCCGTCCCGCCTGCCTTGAATAAAAATTCCTCCGCGCTTTCAAATAAATCAACGGAAACACTGCTTTTGTTTTTTTCTGCCCATTGTTCTATTTTCTTTTTGAATAACAATGCCTGGGATTTTTCGTCTTCACAGTAACAGACTCTCATTTTAAATATCCTTCGTCTTTTTTCCGGTCTTGCAGATATCATTTAATACACAGCGGTCACAATGCGGTGTTGTTCTTGCAGTACAGATGTCCCTGCCATGCTCCACCAGACGATGACAGAAATCACTGCCTTCTTCCGGCGGAATGATTTTCCATAATTCCATTTCTACTTTTTTCGGCTCTTTGATATCATTTACCAGTCCCATCCGGTTTACCAGACGGATGCAATGCGTGTCCGTTACAATTGCCGGCTTTCCAAACACATCTCCCATAATAAGATTGGCGCTTTTTCTACCAACACCCGGAAGCTTGAGCAATGCGTCAAAATCGTCCGGCACTTTTCCATTATATTGTTCTTTCAGCATTTTCATGCAGGCATTAATATCCTTTGCCTTGCTTTTTCCAAGCCCGCATGGGCGGACAATTTCTTCTATTTCTGACACATCGGCTGCTGCAAGGGCATCTACGGTCGGAAACTTCTCATAAAGCTTTTCCACGACAACATTTACCCTTGCATCCGTACACTGCGCAGCCAGACGGACACTTACCAAAAGCTTCCATGCATCATCATATTCTAATGTGCAGCCGGCATCAGGATATACTTCTTTTAAACGTTTTATAATTTCAAGGGCTAACTGTTTTTTCGTCATCTACTTATCCTCGTTTTCTTTTTTGAATTTTTGGATAAAAGCATGCCACTTCGCTTTTATTTTTTCAATCCATGCTTTCCATTTTGCTTTTAACCCTTCGAACCAGGCTGCTCTTTTTTCTTTGCGCAGTTGTCTGTTTGTTTCTCGTTCCTGCTCTTTCTGAGACTGGTTTTCTTCTTTTTGCTGCTGCTTTAAAAACTTCTTTTCCTCTTTTGCACGCTGCTTTTGATTTTTCTTTACTTCCTTTTGGGCAATTTTCTCTACATCTGCAATATAATCGTTTGCATTTCTTACCCGCTTTTTATCCTGTCTGTATGGGTCATACAGGAAAAATGCTGCTGTTCCGATAATAAGTAATACAACGGCTCCTATCGCAAAATAAGGCAGGAACAGCTCATATTCCGGATACTTTAACTCAAAGCAGACAAAAATTACCATCATCATCGGAAAGACAATCAGATAAAGAAGCTTGCAAAGCGCCCTTAACAGTTTATTTCTCCACCTGTCCTGTGCCAAAAGTGCGCCCTCCACTCCGGTGCAGGCAATCATAAACAGACATATCTGTGACTCAAATCCATGCAGCACTCCGCAGATTGCCACCATGACAAGAGATAATAAAAACAGGGAAAATGCACAGCCCTGATAATATGCATTTTTATACTCACGGATGCCGGTAAGCTTATCCTCTGTAATGCCATTCATCTCGTAAATCTGCGAATTGATTTTCTCTTTCAGTTCTTCATTAAACTTCCGGCTTTCTTTTGTCCGGTCCAGATTTGCATTAATGTCCTCATTCAGCCGGTCAATGACCTTCTGTTCCTGAAGCATCTGCTCTAAAATCGCATCTTCCGCTTCCCGCTGCCTTTGCATCTGCGCCTTGATAAACTCTGTTTTCTGCACACGCAGACTTTCCCTTAAATTGGCTGCATTGTCTGTATTATTTACATCCGCAGGAATTTCCTGTGTATTTTTTTCTATTGATTTTCCTTCGTTATCCGGCATCTCTGTCGTCCTCTTTCTAAATTGTATCCATTTTAACGGTTACTTTTACTGTACAATAAATTTTCAGATTACAGCTCTGCAATAAATTCTTCGACCAGCTTCGCACAATGCTCTGCTGCCTTTTTCTCAAAAGTCGGATAATCCATTTCCGCAGAGTTATCTGCTTTATCCGAAATTGCACGTAAGATTACAAATGGAATTTCATTTAAATAAGCTGCCTGTCCGATAGCAGCACCTTCCATTTCGGTACAGAGCGGATGGAAATTCTCCACAAGTTTTTCTTTCACTTCTTTATCACAGATAAACTGGTCTCCACTGACAATTCTTCCGGAAAATACTTTTACTTCTGTATTTACTTTCTCGCAGACACTCTTTGCAAGGGCAGCCATTTTTTCATCTGCCGGAAAGCTTAATGTGCCAAGCTGCGGTATTTCTCCTAAAGGATAACCAAATACGCGCACATCCATATCATGCTGAAGCACATCGGTGGAAACAACGATATCACCAATGTCTATTTTAGCGTCTAAAGAGCCGGCAATTCCTGTATTGATAATATGTGTTACTTCGAATAAGTCTGCAAGAATCTGTGTGCAGATACCGGCATTTACTTTTCCGATACCGCTGCGCACGATGACAACCTCTACGCCATTTAAGGTTCCTTCAAAAAATTTCATGTTTGCTTTTTTTGTTGTTTTTGCAACATTCATTTTTGATTTTAAAGTTTCTACCTCAAGCTCCATTGCTCCGATAATTCCAATTTTTTTCATTTTATTTTTCTCCATTCTTCTCAGTAATAATGTGCTGTTGTCATTTTAACACAAAAAAGGAAATTCCGCTTCTTTTTAAGTGAAATTTCCTTTTCCTGTTTTTTTAATTGTGCTTATGTAAAATTACCGGTTAATATAATATTTTTCTGCTTTTATGCAACACGAATTTTCTGAAGCACATTTCCAAGCTCTGCTTCTTTTTCCTCACATGCTGCCTCTGAAATCTTCTCTGTCACAAAACCAAGCTCTCCGGTTACCCCTTCTGCCTGAACATAAGTAACTTTGCCAAATGCTTTTTCTACTGCTGCTTTGTCTGCGGTTGTACGGAGGAAGAACCGGTTCTCCCATTCTTTGTAATCCACAAGTTCTTCTTTTTCTGCATCCCACTTGACCGGAATATTTTTATCTAAGTTCTGTGCCATTTCAACAACATCTGCCACTACTGCACTTGCTGTCGGAAGCTTTCCTGCCCCACTTCCGTAGAACATCGCATCTCCTAACACATTTCCGTGTACAAAAATTGCATTGAATACGCCGTTTACCGCATAGAGTGGATGGGAAGCCGGAAGTAAGAACGGTGCAACAATTGCGGAGTATCCTTTGGCTCCCTTTTTACTTGTTGCTAAAAGCTTAATTGCTCTTCCCATTGCTTTTGCATATTTAATATCAGTCGGTGTAATCTTTGTAATTCCCTCTGTATGGATATCTTCGTAATCTACCTGTTTTCCACAGACTAAGGAAGTTAAAATTGCAATTTTACGGCAGGCATCATATCCTTCTACATCGGCGGTCGGGTCTTTTTCTGCATAACCTTTTTCCTGCGCATCCTTTAATACTTCGTTAAAATCAGCGTCTTTCTCTGTCATTTCGGTCATCATGAAATTTGTTGTTCCATTTACGATACCGGTAATCTCTTCAATTACATCCGCAGTGAGACAGGAATTTAACGGACGGATAATCGGGATACCTCCACCGACACTTGCCTCGAACATAAAGTTTACATTTTTCTCTTTTGCAATTGCAAGAAGCTCTGCACCTTTTGCTGCAACTAATGCTTTGTTTGATGTTGTGACACTCTTTTTCGCCTCTAACATTGCTCTGACAAAAGTATATGCCGGCTCTACACCTCCCATAGTCTCAACAACAATGGAAACCTCCGGGTCTTCTGCAATCACTTTATAATCATGTACAATTTTATTCTGAATCGGTGTTCCTTCAAAATCCCTTAAATCGAGCACATATTTTAACTCTACTTCTTCACCAACGCGTGCTGCGATGCTTTCTTTATTAATTTCCAATACCTCTGCCACTCCGGAACCAATGGTTCCAAATCCCATGATTGCTACTTTTATCATTTTTCTGATCCGCCTTTCCTACTCTCTGGATAATATCTTAACGTAATGTATTCCGGTAACACTTTCAATCTTTGATACCATCTCCGCAACATCTCCTGTCTGTGGAAGAATATCCATACTAAGTGTCAGTGTTGCAATTCCATTGACTGGAATACTCTGATGAATGGTAAGAATATTTGCATGAAATTCTGCAACTGTTTTTAATACTCCTGATAACAGTCCAGGTTCATCATCTAACTGAATTACAACAGTGATTGTCTTTCCTTTGGTTGTTTCGTGAAATGGAAAAATATCATCTTTATACTTATAGAAAGAACTCCGACTAATTCCAACGCTTTCCGTTGCTTCCTGTACGGATGCAATCTTACCTGACTCAATCAGTCTCTTTGCCTCCACAACCTTTAATAGTACTTCCGGTACCGCCTTTTCCTTCAAAACATAATACTGAACTTTGTCTGTCATAAAAATGAATACCTCTTTTATCGCATCCGGTTTTCATCGGATAAGTGTTTGTTTGAGACTTACAATTGTCCTCATGAGGAAGATAATAACACAAAGAGGCTGCCATGGCAACCTCTTTTCCTGATTATTTTATTCATTTTGTTTCTTAATCACCAAAATTTAGAACTTACGGCTTCCTCCGCCGTGACTTGTTCCGGCACTGCTAGTATGTACGGTCGAGCGTCCCGGATTACTTCCTCCGCCGCCACCGTTTCCGGTATCCTTTGGTATTCTGCGGTGTGTCACAACCTGATTTACAAACCTGTCATTGCTGCCTTCTATGCGCACATTTCCGGTTCCATGATGGTCATCTGTCGTTTTTGCAAACTTTAACCTATATTTTGCATTAATTCCAAAATATACTGCTGCACCAACAATTAATGCAGCACCAATTGCAAACAAAATTTCTCCGAATGTCAATACACGGTACGGAATAATTTTCCCCGTCTCCTCATCATAGATATAGGCATCCGAAGGAATTCCCTCCTCGTAATACTGCTGCACACCGTCTAACATCGCTTCGTAACAGTCACTATACTGCGCTTCGGATACATAGGCATATGCATTATCAAGGATATTATCAATTCTTTCATCGGTCAGATAATAAATACTTTTCCCTGCCGTTGAGATTGTAATTTCCCGGTTATCCATATCAATCAGAAGAACTACTCCATCTTCGACCGCTGCATTGGTATCAAAGTAGTCATCTGCATATTCGGTTGCCGATTTTCCCTCAGCATCGTCTGTTGATACGACAAAAATATCCCAGCCAGTTTCTGACCTTAAATTCTGTGTTTTTTCCGCTAAAGACTCTGTCTGCGCATCCGAGAGCAGTTCTGCGTCATCAATCACATAACCACTATTGTCTGCATATACCGGAACAGTTATCATTAAAGCTGCCACTGTAATTACCGGAAGAGCAATTCTTTTTTTCCATTTTTTCATCATAAGA
>CAKRCJ010000028.1 GCA_934307185.1 uncultured Roseburia sp. | reverse complement strand
AAGAATTGTCATATCTGAATTCTTACCAAAAAGGAGTTATTTTTTACCAAAAACACAAACTATTTTACACTACCAAAGAAAAAACCATCTACCTTTTTATTTATGGTAAATGGCTTACAGCTTTAAAACAATTCTATTTTTAAAAATGATATAAACAAATACGGAAACAATGCAGGCATCTTTTTCGTTGGTAATATGGAAAGTAATACCTTTATCCTGCATATCCTGAATTTGCTCAGGTATAGACAGTTTTTTCTTTGTCATGGAAAACTCCTCTGTGATTTCTTATAGCAGTTTCTCTGACAAAGCATGTTTCCGAAAGTACGCCACCAATGTTTATCTGGACGACCTCACAAGACGGACTGGTTTCAACCCAGCGTAGCCTGATTATGGCGATGGCTCTATCAGATCATAACATTCCTTACGAACTTCATATTTTTGAAGAGGCAATTGCGAATGGAGAAAATCCATTTAATTTATAATTGAAAAAGGGGCTGCAAAATAAGTCCTTAAATTAGAGAAATGTCAGTTCTGATAAATAATATGTTTGTTCTGACATTTCTTTGTTTTTTCGGGCAACATACGCTACAAAAATGGTAACTTACGTTTGAGGATATTTTCTTTCTCGCGTTTTTTTGTTACTTTTGTATTAGCAAAGAGGTAATTGTCAAAATCAAAATGTATTTTCTGCAAATTTTGGTATTACCGATATGCTATCAAAATTACAAAGGAGAACAAAAATGCTGCACTGCAATAATCTTTTCAAGAGCTTTCAAAATAAAACAGTATTAAATGGAATTACGTTAGATATTGGTGAGGGTGAAATATTTGGTCTGCTTGGTCCGTCGGGCGCAGGCAAAACGACATTAATTAAAATTTTAACGGGACAGCTGGACTGTGACAGTGGGAGCGTAAGCGTTTTTGGAAAAGAAGTAAAGAAGCTGACAGGGAAAGAGAAAAAGAAAATTGGAATTATGATGGAGCAGTTTGGGGTGTACGAGAAATTGTCCTGTATTGACAATTTAAAAATATATGCAGATATTTATGGAGTACGCTATGTGAAAGTCAACGAAATTTTAGAATATATGGGGCTGGGCAGTGCGGGTAAAACAGCAGCTTTAAACCTGTCAAAGGGAATGGAGGCAAGACTGCGGCTTGCGCGGGTATTTATGCATAGTCCGGAGATTATTTTTCTGGACGAACCGACTAGTGGACTGGACCCAAATTCTATGAAATGTATTCACAGGCTTATTTTAGAAAAGAAAAAAGAAGGTTGCGCTATTTTTCTTACGACGCACAACATGGAGGAGGCAGCAAAGTTGTGCGATACTGTAGCACTTTTAAATGACGGCACTATTGTTGAGACAGGAAAACCAAATGATGTTTGTAGAAAATATAATCATAAGAAAAAGATAGTGATGCATTTACTATCCGGTGAAGATGTGGAGGTATCCCATGATGGTTCGGCTGAAAAAAT
Organism: uncultured Roseburia sp.; assembly: GCA_934307185.1. Taxonomy (GTDB): domain Bacteria; phylum Bacillota; class Clostridia; order Lachnospirales; family Lachnospiraceae; genus Roseburia. Next base: position 13,159 of record CAKRCJ010000028.1, on the reverse strand, counting down.
ATATGAACTGTTTCAGGCTGGAAAGGTGGAAACCATTCATTCGTCAGAGCCGAATTTGGAAACGGTATTTTTGGAGATTACAGGAAGAAATCTGGAGGAAAAATAAATGCGCAACAGTGTGATTATGATAAAGAAACAAATAAAAGATACATTCAAAAACAAAACCATTTTTATTCAGTTCATTTTGTTTCCGATAATGACACTTGTCATGGAACGTGCCATTCATCTGGAGGGAATGCCGGATTTATTTTTTACCAGATTATTTTCAGTCATGTATATCGGAATGGCGCCGCTCACCGCAATGTCTGCAATTATTTCAGAGGAAAAGGAAAAAAATACATTGAGAGTTTTAATGATGGCAGACGTAAAACCGTGGGAATATCTGCTTGGCATTGGCGTGTATGTATGGACAATTTGTATGGTAGGTGCAGGCGTCATGTCGGTCGGTTTTACGGGAAAAGACATTGTTACCTACCTGTGTTTTATGGGAATTGGATTTGCAATTTCCATCATTGCCGGGGCCTGTGTTGGTATTTTTGCAAAAAATCAGATGAGTGCCACCTCAATTGCAATGCCTGTGATGATGATACTTGCTTTTGCTCCGATGCTTTCTATGTTTAATGCTACGGTTTCGAAGGCTGCAAAAATATTTTATACACAGCAGTTAAAGCTGTGCCTTGATGCAATGTCATTTGAAGGAATTGCGAAGGAAACATATGTTATAATCATTATAAATGCAGTTGTATTATGCACTGTATTTGTAGTGACATATAAAAGAAAAGGGCTGGAATAAATGAAAATAGAAATTGACATTAATGAAAAATATTCAGATGTGTCTGTTTTGATAAAAGCGCCGGAAATTTCACAGGATATTGAAAAAATCATTTCTATGATGCGCATGATAAATATGCAGCTTGCAGTAAAAAAGGAAGATGAAACATACCTGTTAGATACAGACAAAATTTTATATATTGAAGCAGTAGAGAGAAACACATTTGTCTATACAAAAGATGCAACCTATCAGTCCGACTTAAAGCTTTATGAAATCGAGCAGCAATTATTGGAACAGAATTTTATACGAATTAGCAAGCAAAGTATTTTAAACCTGCGGAAAATAAAAAGTTTAAAGGCGGATATCAACAGAAAGATAAGGGTGACGCTTGTAAATGATGAGCAGGTAATCGTTTCGAGAATGTATGCAGAGGAACTTAGAAAGAGGATAGGTGTAAAATAATGGAGGAGAAGAAAACAATATTTGACTATATCGGACAGTTGTTTGCAACATATGGCATCATAGTAGCAATTTTTCTTATATTTGGGAGCTGTATTGGCAGTCTGGCAAAAGGACATTCCTCACTGTTTTCCATGGGAAAAGAAGGGTTTGCGATGAATACGCTTTTTGAACTGCTTTTGCTTGCTGTGATTATTACGGGGACGCAGATTGTATTTTTAACGGATAAATGGATAAAAAATATGAGTCTGGTTTTAAGAAATGTTTTCTTTTTTGGAATTATTGTTATTGTGATGGCTGTGTTTTCCATTGTGTTTGGCTGGTTTCCGGTAAATGAAGCCAAAGCATGGATTGGATTTTTCATTTCGTTTTTTATCTGTACGGTTATCAGTATTACAATCAGCAGGCTGGAGGAAAAAGCGGAAAATAAAAAAATGGAACAGGCATTGGAGAAATTTCAGAAGGACGAATAATCTGGAGGCACGAATAGACAGTTATGGATAAAGTTTTTAGTGTTCCATGCCGATAAAAGGTAGGTACAGGTTAAAATCTGACAAAAACATGGATGGTGAAATGCTAGGGACAGCATATTGATTTCCGTGGATAAGCCTACTTATATATTGCAGTTTAATATGAGAAAATAAAAAGGAACTTAAATGTTTTAAGTTCCTTTTTTAGTTTTTATATATAAATTTTAGTTGCTTGAATAAACATAAATAAAATGATACAATCTAAAAAAGAACAGGAGGAACTAAAATGACAACGGATGAATTGCTTGAAAAATTAGAGTTAATTCAAAAACTTAAATGTGAAACGCCAACATTAGAAATAAAAAGTGCAGAACAGGGATGTCCGAAACATTTATATGATACATTGTCCAGTTTTTCTAATCAGGATGATGGCGGAATTATTATTTTCGGTGTGGATGAGAGAGAAAACTTTAAGGAAGTAGGGGTATATAATCCGCAGGATATTCAAAAGAAAATTAATGAACAGTGTTTACAGATGGAACCGGTTGTCAGACCATTACTTACAGTTGTTGAAAAAGATGATAAATATTTTGTTTCTGCGGAGATACCCGGTGCAGATATTACGGACAGACCGGTTTTTTACCAGGGAAGAGGTCGGGTAAAAGGTTCTTTTGTGCGTGTGGGCGACAGGGATGAGCCCATGACGGAATATGAAGTATATAGCTATGAAGCATACAGAAAGAAGTATCAGGATGATATTAGAATAATTGAGAGAGCATCTTTTGCTTCTTTAAATAAGGATTTGCTTGTAGAGTATATAGAATTGTTGAAAAAAGGAAAGCCACGTTTAGCTGAAATTTCAGATAATGAAATATATGAACTAATGAGCATAAAAAGAGATAATGGTATTACACTAAGCGCAGTAATGAATTTTAGTCCTTATCCACAGGCATATTTTCCACAATTATGTATTATTGCAACTGTTGTTCCAGGAAAAGAAATCGGCGTGACAGGAGAGCAAGGAGAGAGATTTTTGGATAACTTGCGAATAGAGGGAAATATACCGGAAATGCTTGAGGGAGCAATGCAATTTGTAAATAGAAATATGCGCACAAAGACAATTATAAATCCACAGACAGGAAAACGTGAAGACCAGACGGATTATCCGGTTACTGCAATCAGGGAAGCAATTTTGAATGCGTTAGTACATCGTGATTATAGCATTCATACAGAGGGAATGCCTATACAAGTGACAATGTATGAGGATAGGATTGAAATTAAAAGTCCAGGAGGAATATACGGAAGAATAAAAATTGACCAGCTTGGGAAAGTGCAGCCGGACACAAGAAATCCGGTAATTGCATCGGAATTAGAAGTTCTGAAAATTACAGAAAACAGATATTCTGGAATTCCAACAATTCGTAGAACAATGAAGGAGTTTCATTTACCACAACCTGAATTTTGGGATGAAAGAGGAAGTTTTATTGTTAAACTATATAAATATCGAGAAAAAAATGTTATTGTTGAAACAGAAGATGCAGAAGATAACGAACTAATTCTTTTTTGCAGAACTCCAAGAACACGTAAAGAAATATGTGACTATTTAGGATTAAATTCGGTTACTTATGCAATACAGGCTCATGTGATGCCTTTGGTTAAGAAAGGAATTATAAAAATGAGTATTCCAGATAAACCGAAAAGTCCAAAACAATTATTTTACAGTGAATAAAAAGACAATTTTAACAAAGCAAAAGGAATGATAGAAGATAATGAAATCAAACTTAATTAAAGATACAACAAAAGAGGAACGAATTGCGTTAATTAAAGAATGGATTCCGGATGATGACGGATTGCAGGACTGCGATATGGATTTATGGGATATTTATGCAGATTATATCAATGGAAAACGTGAAATTGCAGAAATCAATGCAGAGATGACAGGAACGTTTTACACAGAGGACGATTTGCGATAAAAGCGGACAGATATTTATTCAGGAGATAATTCATTCATGAAATACACACCAAAAGACATTTTAGATTACGTTTATGAAAAAAAGCTGGATACGGATTTCCTTCTTGCGATAGCGGCACATGTGCAGAACTTTTCGATTGGGGAACTGACAGACAAAAAAATCGAAAAGCGCGGCGTGGATTATTATCTTGTTTCCAATGCCTACCAGTTGGATATAAAGCTTACCGATGATGAGGTGCTTACAGCGGCAATCAACGGCTTATACATCAGTGCATTTGTTTCAAGAAAAGACGACAATTACCGGGTGCATTTTTTAGTACACCAATATCCGGAAAGTATGAAAGCAAAGTTTGAAGAACAAATTACAAAAGACGTAATTGATTATATGATTTACGGAACAATTCTGGCGCTGCGGTTGGATACGCCGGAGAAGGTGAAAGCGTATGTAGGTGCGGAACTGTAAATTACTTCATGGGATTAGGATACCAATATACTTCTTCTATGAGTTTCGCAATTATCTATCCTAATCTTATAATAGAAGGAGAAAAGAATGGAAGAATTGTATGCAGCAATTGAGAAAAAAATAAAAGATGCAGGATATCCAAGACCGATTTCCGGAGAAGCGGTATATCTTGATATTTGTGACCAGATAGAGGGAAAAGAAAACGGAATGTATCTTTTACTGTCAAAGTTTGAAGAAGATGTGGTTTTCGAATATCAGATTACAATTCTCGATGAGGACTTTAATTTAGGACTTTTGACAATGAGAACACCGGAGGGTGTATTTGAAGCAGACTTTGGTATAGAATAATAAAATAGTAATATATTTTGCACAGGAAAAATGAAAGAGGCTAAAACAGAATATAAAAAGAAAGAAGGACAGAATATCATGAACATGAAAAAAGAAATCCATGCATTATCAGAAGAAATGCTGACAAATTTAGGAAGACTGGTTGCAATTGACTCACAGCTTGGAACAGCAGAGGAGGGAAAACCGTTTGGTGAAGGTCCGGCAAAGGCTCTCGCAGAGGGGCTTAAAATTGCAAAAGAGCTTGGTTTTCACACGGTTAATCTGGACAACTATTGTGGCTATGCCGAGATGGGCGAAGGCGAAGAAATCGTTGGCATCGCAGGACATCTTGACATTGTCCCGGTCGGTGGAGACTGGACATATGACCCATTTCAGTTGACGAGAAAGGGTGACCATGTATATGGACGTGGAACAACCGATGATAAAGGACCTGTTTTAGAGGCGCTTTATGCGATGAAGCTTCTCCGTGACTCCGGTGTAAAATTAAATAAAAGAGTCCGCCTTATCATGGGCTGTAACGAGGAGACAGGTTCTAAATGTATGGAGCATTATAATGAAGTGGAGGAGGAGTTGTCCTGCGGATTTACACCAGATGCAAACTTCCCGTGTATCCATGGCGAAAAAGGTCACATGTCGATGATGGTTCATTCCAAAAACACGAAAATTATTTCCATGAACGGCGGATTTGTTTCCAATGCAGTATGTGACACCTGCACAACGGTTATTCCGGCAGAAGATGGCTTAAAGGAAAAATTAGAGGCAGCTTTTGCAGAAACAAAGCTTCAGCAGTATAAGGTAACAGAGGAAAATGGACAAATTACTATTTTTGCAAAAGGAGTACCGGCACATGCAAGTATGCCTGAGCTTGGTGTAAATGCAGCAGGCGTAACATTTGAATGTCTGGAAAAAGCCGGATTTGAAGATGAATTTGTAAAATTTTATAATACACATATCGGAACCTCCTGTGACGGTGCGGGCATAGGACTGAAATTTGAGGACGAGTATGGCGCACTGACGTTATGCAACGGAATTGTAAAAACAGAAGCCGGAACAATTTCCTGCACGATTGACATCAGAGTACCGGTAACATTAAAAGCCGAAGATGTACGGAAAATGTGTGACGGTAAATTAGAGGACGACAATGGATGTATCGAGATTGGAGAAATTGGTGAGCCATTATTTTTCCCAAGAGAGTCACCACTTGTAAATGCTTTATATAAAGCTTATGTAGATGTAACAGGTGACACAGAGCATGAACCGATGGTAATTGGTGGTGGAACGTATGCAAAATCTTTGAAAAATATTATTGCATTCGGACCGGAAAAAATCGGAATGGATTATCATATTCACAGTGCAGATGAATTTATTCTTGTTTCTGAGATGGAAGAAGCGGTTCTTGTATATATGGAAGCAATTAAAAACCTGTTGGCGATTTAAAAAATATACATGTAACTGTAAGTTACCTGCGACAAACATTTTACAGGTGAAAAAACAGTGGAAAAACCTGTAAATCCGGGAAAAAAGTGCTGATAAAAAAGTCTTTGCTAACCCTATATTTTCATTGACTAACAGGGCATACTGTTCTTACAATGAAAGAAAAGGGGGAATTTTTATGCAGAAATTATCAAAGGCTGCAATTGGAAGAAGCTACACAATTCAGTGGATGTTTGGAGCACCGGAAGTATTGGATTTTTTACGGCAGCATCAGGTAGAAGAGGGAGAAAATATACAGATTATCAGAAAACTGAAGGATGCATTGATTGTCGGGGTAAAAGGCGAGAGATTTGCAATGGGAAATGAGATCGCAGATAGAATTCAGGTTTAGGATAAAAAGATAAGGAAATGAAAGGCTTTCTGACTTGTTCAGGAAGCCTTTTTACTTTAGGAGTGGGAAAAATAAATCAGAGAGAGTTTTGCCGGGGAAGAAACAGAATGTTATAATAAGAAAAAAGCAATAATAAAAGAGGAGTAAACAATGGTAAAAATAGATTTAATCACAGGCTTTTTAGGTGCAGGAAAAACAACTTTCCTAAAAAAATATGCCAAATATTTAATTGACAAAGGACAGAACATCGGTATTCTTGAAAACGATTTCGGTGCGGTAAATGTCGATATGATGCTGTTGCAGGATTTGATGGGAGACAACTGCGAGCTTGAAATGGTTTCCGGTGGCTGCGATGCGGACTGCCACAGGAGACGTTTTAAGACGAAGCTTATTGCAATGGGTATGTGCGGTTATGACAGGGTGATTGTGGAGCCGTCCGGTATTTTTGATGTGGACGAATTTTTTGACGCATTAAGGGAAGAACCGTTGGACCGCTGGTATGAGGTTGGAAATGTCATTGCGATTGTGGATGCTAATCTGGAAGAAAATTTATCGGGGGAAGCAGAGTATATTCTTGCATCAGAAGTGGCAAATGCCGGACAGATTGTATTAAGCCATGCGGATGAAGTGTCCGTGGAGCAGGTAGAACGCGCGGTTTTACATTTAAACCGGGCATTAGAGCAGATAAAGTGTCCGCGCAGGGTAGACAAAGAGGTGTTAAGAAAAAGTACACTGGAATTAAGCGAACAGGATTTTGATGTACTTACAAAGTGCGGCTACCATACGGAAAGTTACCGGAAGCTTTCTATGGACGAGAAAAAGACGTTTGACTCGGTTTATTTTATGAACGTAAAAATGTCGGAGGAGCAGTTAAAGCTTGCTGTGCAGAAACTGATGAACGACAGCGAATGTGGAGAGGTTTTTCGGGTAAAAGGATTTTTGCAGAAAGAAGATGGAAGCTTTGTTCAGTTGAATGCAACTCACAACGGAATTATGATAAATCCGATTGAAAAAGGTCAGGAGGTTATTATTGTAATTGGGGAAGGGTTAAAGGAAGAGGCTGTCAAAAAATATTTTGCATAAAAAATGGCTGTGTTTCAATTATTTGTAATATAATGCAGGAAATAAAATTCGTACCGTTATAACAAATATTTCATGAAATGTGCTAGTGTAAAATTTTACTCGGATAATAAAAATTAAAATTAGAGAACACCTAACTTTGTGATAAAGTATTTAAAGCAGATGGCATACATTTCAGATGAAGCAGTTATGGAAGAACAGACAGCATGCAGAAAAATCCTGCAAAAACTGAACTTCGCAGACCGGTCGGATTTTGACAAACTTGCAGAAATCGTAGAAGAGCTTTTGGGAAAATCCGATGATGCCTGGAATAGGATATGCGCACAGGAGAAAAAATAAGGTAAAAAGAAGTGGAAGGATTTGCACCCGAATTCTAAATTGGGTGCAAGTCCTTATCTTTTTTGGTGCAATGATTGACAGTGAATGAAATCGTGTGGTATATTTCATGACGGTTAGTTAATACTAACACATATCATTACAAATTGAAAAGGAGAGACACAGTGAGAAAGAAATTATTAGCAATCGTTTTGGGAACGACCATATTAGCAGGAGTTCTTGCCGGATGTGGAAGCACTTCCAATGATACAGCAAAAAATAACACAACTGCAGAATCAGAGACATCACAAGAAACGATTTCCCAGAATATCGAAACAGCATCCGATGAAACGCAATATCCAATTACGATTTCCCATGCATATGGAGAGACAGTGATTGAGAGCAAACCGGAGCGTATTGTTACCTTAGGATGGGGAAATCAGGATACTGTCCTAGCACTTGGAGTAGTTCCGGTTGGCGTTTCCGCAGCCAATTACGGATATGTGACAGACCACCACCTACATGAATGGACAGATGAAGCCTTTTTGGCGTTAGGTGCAACTAATCCGAATGTATTCGATGACACAGATGGATTTGATTATGAGGCAATCAGCGATGCAGCACCAGATGTCATCCTCGCGGCTTATTCGGGTATGACTGAAGAAGAATATGAGACACTTTCCGCAATTGCGCCGGTAGTTCCCTTTGAAGAAACTGCCTGGAAGACAAGCTGGAGAGATCAGACCATTCGCAACGCAGAAGGTATGGGAATGAAAGAAGAAGGAGAGGCGTTAGTTGCAGACACAGAAGCGTTGATTGCAGAAAAAGTAAGCGAACACCCTGAATTTTCCGGTGTGAAAGCAGGATTTTTCTGGATTGATGCAGATGATTTCAGCACCTTTTACGCATATCTGCCTGCGGATCCGAGGGCTTCTTATTTACAGGATCTTGGGTTTGAACTTCCTGATAGTATCAAGGAACTTGCAGGGAATGGTTCTGATTTCTCTATAACTTTAAGCCGTGAAAATGTAGAAGCACTTTCCGATATTCATTTGATGGTTGTATATGGAGATGACGCGTTATTAGAAGCATTACAAAAGGATGAATTAATGTCAGAGATACCAGCTATCAAAAACGGAGCCGTTGTACTGCTCGACAGCACTTCCCGCCTTGCAGCATCTACAACGCCAAGTATTTTATCAATTCCGGCAACCATCGATGATTATCTCGATGTTTTATCAGAAGCTTGCGGTAACATCAATGAGTAAAAAGAGAACATTCTTTGTATGCTGCATGATGGCAGTCTTACTGCTTATTTGTACATTTTTATCTATTGCCTGCGGAGTAAAATCCGTGGGCATTCAGAGTGTCTTAGGTGCTTTTATAAGAAACGATGCGCCTGCACTTGACGTGAATATTGTACTTGCAAGAGTCCCTCGAACGGTATTCGGTATACTTGCAGGGGCAGCACTTGGCATATCCGGTCTGCTTATGCAGTCCATTACCAGAAATCCGATTGCAGATCCGAGTATTCTGGGTGTAAACACAGGAGCCTCTCTTTTTGTGGTATGTGGCATTGCCTTTTTTCACATTCAAAGTGGAAATCAGTATATCTGGCTTGCATTTGGTGGTGCAGCACTTACAGCAGTTCTTGTCTATGGACTTGCTTCTATTGGAAATGGTGGTGCGACTCCAATCCGCCTTGCACTGGCAGGGGCAGCCGCCTCGACGGCATTACAGTCGCTGGTAAACACGGTAATGCTTCCAAACACACAGGTAATGGATCAGTTCCGGTTCTGGCAGGTGGGAAGCATCAGTGGTGCGTCCTGGGAAGATATCAGATTGATGAGCCCTTATCTTGCTGGCGGTTTTTTATTGGCGTTTTTATTGGTGCCTTCTTTGAACACATTAGCATTAGGGGATGATGTGGCAACAGGGCTCGGTGTGAATGTGACAATGGTGCGGGGACTGGCAGCACTTTCCGGTGTCCTGCTCTGTGCATCTGTGACTGCACTGGCGGGGCCAATCAGTTTCATTGGGCTCATGGTTCCACACCTGATACGTGCACTCGTCGGTCCCGATTTAAAAAAGATAATGCCGTTGTCCGCAGTCTGCGGATCATGCATTCTGTTAATTTCCGACATTCTTGGAAGAATCTTGGGAAGACCAGGTGAGCTGGAATCAGGAATTGTCACAGCATTAATTGGCGGTCCTGTTTTTATTTTTATTATACGAAAGGTCAGGGTGCGCTCTTTATGATGAAAAAAAATACGATTTGGGCAGGTTATTACAAAAGAAAGAACAGATACTGCCTTACGGTCTGTGTTTTGCTTTCACTTGTTATTTTACTAGCCTGTATCATGATGATTTATGGAAACACCATATATACGCCAGACACAATCCTGGCAGTATTAATGGGAAATGAGACAAAGGGGGCAGCCTTTACTATCAAAACACTTCGTCTGCCGCGCATGCTGGCAGCGGTTTTTTGTGGAACCGCTTTTGGTCTTGCGGGAAACACCTTTCAGAAATTGTTAGGAAATCCACTTGCAAGTCCTGATATTATCGGTGTAACCTCAGGGGCAAGTGTTGCTGCTGTGTTTGCAATTCTCATATTAAAGTGGAGTGGAAGTAAGGTATCGATTTTGGCCGTTTTATCCGGATTACTTGTTTCTTCTGCAATTTATTTTCTCGCCCAGGGAGACGGCTTTTCAAATGGAAAATTAATTCTGACAGGAATTGGTATGCAGGCTTTTTTAAATGCGTTGATTTCCTGGATGCTGTTAAAAGCCTCGGAATATGATGTGTCGAGTGCACTAAGATGGCTGAGTGGAAGTTTAAATGGGGTATCCATGGAGCACATTCCACGACTTGTAGTTGTGGTAGTTCTTTCCTCTGCCGCAATTTTTCTTCTAAACAGACATCTGGAAATCCTACAGCTAGGGGAAGTGCATGCCAGAGTACTTGGCATACAACTCACGATGGTGCGGCTTGGACTGATTTTATGTGCTTTGCTTTTGATTGCATTTGCAACATCTGTAACTGGACCAATTGCCTCTGTCGCATTCCTCGCAGGACCAATTGCCACAAGAATTTCCGGCGGTGGAAAAAGCAATCTGATGACTTCGGCACTTACTGGCTGTGTGCTTGTAATGGCTTCCGATTTGATTGGCCAGTATGCATTTCCATCCCGTTATCCGGTTGGTGTTGTTACAGGCATCCTCGGTGCACCTTACCTGATTTATTTATTGATTTGCATGAACCGCACGGAAGGGTAAGAGACGGATACAACTTTTATATTATCGAAACATGCGGAAGAAACTGCCGGTGGCTGGTTCTCTGCATTTGAAAAACAGGAGTGATAACATCATGAATGATTCTATTTTAACGGCAGAACGCTTAGCTGCCGGTTACAATCACAAAACTATTGTTTCGAATGTCAGCATGACTATTCCGCAAAATAAAATCAGCGTTATCCTTGGCGCAAACGGTTGCGGAAAGTCAACACTGCTGAAAACATTTGCAAGATTGCTGTCCCCGCAGAACGGACAAATTATATTAGACGGCAAACAGGTTTCTGAATTTCCATCCAGACAATTAGCAAAAAAACTTGGTCTTTTGCCTCAGTCTCCGGTTGTCCCGGAAGGAATTCGGGTGATGGATCTCGTTTCCAGAGGTCGTTTTCCATATCGACAGTTTTTAAAAAGTATGAGCAAAGAAGATTTTGCGGCGGTGGAAGAGGCAATGGAGATTATGGGAATCACAGAACTTGCAGACAGAGCGGTCGATGAACTTTCCGGTGGTCAGCGCCAACGTGTCTGGATTGCCCTTGCATTGGCACAGCAAACAGATATTTTGCTTTTAGATGAGCCAACAACTTTTTTGGATATTGCTTATCAGATTGAAATTTTAGACATGCTTACGGATTTGAACCGGAAACACAAAACGACAATCGTAATGGTACTGCATGATATCAATTTATCTGCAAGATACGCGGATTATTTTTTCGCCATGAAAAAAGGAAAGCTGGTGGCGGAAGGAACACCGGATGAAATTATTACGCCAGAACTGATGGAAGAAGTCTACGGTTTAGCGTGTGACGTAATAACAGACCCGGTATCCCAATCGCCAATGATTCTCCCAAAAGGAAGACATTATGCCTCTTTGGCAACCTGAGTGCGGAACTGACCTGGTGTCAGACCGCACCAGCTTTTAAACATATTCGTAAATGCCGCAGGGCTCTGATAACCGACATGGATCGCAATCTCGTTAATATTAAAGTCTGTATCAGAGAGCAGTTTCGCAGCCTGATTCATGCGCAAATTATTCGCATAATTCCAAATCGTCTGTTGATACAATTCTAAAAATCCAGCCTTTAATTTTTGTTCACTAATCTCAAATGTCTGGCTCAGCTCATAAATGGTAACAAAAGAACCGGAATCTTTTTCAATCTGATCATGTGCCTTTCTGACTTTTTCAAAGTCGGTCTGTGTCATCTTTATTTTCCGCTTACCGACATGAAGATAGCGTGTATCACTGCCCGTAGACCCCTCTATCAGGCATTCTTCTTTTTCATTTAAAAGATGCGCCAGAAATTCTAGGCAGAGTGCCCGCTGTAATGCCAGCGTCATCGTTCTTTGATTCAGCAGTAGTTCTATTTTGGATAAAATCTCACGCAATTCCTGTGACAAATTATGGTAACGGATATTGGGTCTGATAAAATCCAGTACATCTTTGGAATATCCAAGAACTGGAAGCATGCAATCCCTTAGATATTTCATTCGGATAGAGACTTCTACGCCCCGGAAACGCTGCCCGTTTTTCCAACAATTAATGCCACCGGCGGATTGCTCCACTGCAAGAAACGCAGATGGATGTGACAGCGGTGACAATTTCTGATTCACAAGAGAATAAGTGATTCCTTCATAAATAATCCCAAAATGAAGAAAGGCAGATTCATAATCGAATTCTGCAAGCAAATCAGCCGGAATTGTATAATCGCCGGTTCCACATTGTATCTCATCGAGCGAACCATAAATGTGGATTGTGCCAACATCCGGATTCGTCCAGATTTGCTCAGTATTTTGTTCAAATGTACAGTTTAGGCCAATCTGTTTATAAAAATAGAGACCATAGTCTTTTGGATTTGTTGTTTTATAAAAATTCATATTGCTTATTATAACCTGTAAAAATGTGATAAATACATAATTGATACGTTAATTAGTGCAGACTAACTGGCGTTATTTTACCATAGAGGAACTGTACTGTCAAAATCTTGGATATTGCGGAAGGCATATATTTCTGGAACCAATTTACCTCGAAACAGGCAAACACGAATTGTTATTGATGATAAGCGTAATAGGAGAAGCTGCCGATATTAAAGAAAGCTAGGCTTGTTTTGAGTGCAAAAAAGATGTATATTAAATCCACAAGTCGTTGTTTCATACTTTATCAG
>CAKRCJ010000027.1 GCA_934307185.1 uncultured Roseburia sp. | reverse complement strand
GACAGCAAAATTTTACATATCTATTTCTTACCAGAAAGATTTACTTTCCATAGACACAAGAATTTTTACACCCTCATATATAATTTTGTCAACGTTTAAAAAATTTTGGGATTAGTAGAATATGTTATTTTATTATTTGGAATAAAAGGCACAAATTACCTTGCATGCAAAATCATAATTGGTTTTGATTAACTCATTGTTTTCAAAGAAGTGCTTTTTCTCTGGCATTCTGTGAAAGAATAATTCTTTAAGTTCTTTTATTCGGTGGTATTTTACTTTATCAGATACTACTTTTTATAAGCATAGAGCAGGCAGGTAAATTCCAACACTGGTCTACAGGAAAGTTTTTTCTTACGCTGATTAGAACTAATACAGGTTATTTTCGATATTTCCTGGCTTATTTCCCGTGGAGCTCTTGAAGTTCCGGCTGTTAAATCTGAAAAAATACAGTTGTTATGTGCAGACGCATTTCGTAGATGTTTGATTAAGTTTATTGTAGACATTGATAATTTGGAAAAATTTCTGGAAGAATAATAAAAATGATAGAATCGTATGAAATCTCCAAAAGTAAGAAGTTCTAATAGTACCCACACAGGGCAATCATCATAAGCAATAATTTTATTTTCAAATTTTTGACTGAGAGGATTTTTCATCTGTTGAATAGAAAAATATTTATTGACGAGACTGCCGGTAAATGGTGAAGTGCTTGTAGCCTCAAGTTTACCAATAATGTAGATATTGTTGGATAAAAAATCTTTTACAATGTCGTAGCCATCGGTAGTGGTATCATTTTCTATATCTTTTAAAATTTTCACTTTCAGGTCATGCTCAATATCGGAACACATTTTCATAACAATAAAACGGAAATGCATATCCAATGTGGATAATTCCTGCAAATAAGCAAAATCTAAATCTATATATTTTCCTTTATTAATGCCATTTGTATATTTTTGATAATTTTTTCGGTATGAGGCTGTTCGCAGATAATTATTAATATTTGTAAGATAATCTTCGGCTTCAGTCTCAGAGATGTATTTAAAATAAATTCCCTTTTCAATTTTCATTTTGGTAACTAATTGTCCAGCAGTTTGTTTTGGCTTGGAGTTTATATTTTTCATAAAAAGTTTCTTTCTGTATCTGTAAAGGTATATTTTTAATTTAAAATGATTAAAAATTAATTTTTGCTAATTTCTATTAATGTTTTGGAAATTGTATCAAGGCAGTTAGAAATATTCTGCATCTTTTCGATGTCATTGGAGGACATTTTCATAATTTCAAAGGGATTGGACGTTATACTTTTACATTTTTTTAATGTATCATCTAAAATATTTTCATATTCTTGGATTAAAGAGCATGATTTTTGTGGAATATCTTTCTGCGATTGCTTTTGATACCAGCCTCTGTGAATACATTTGTATTCATCAGTATCAGTGACTAAGGTACGGAGCGCTCCTGCAAGCATTCCTTCAGTGAAATTAATTGTAGAGTTATTTCTTGCAAATGTAAATAGTTCAATGCGGGAATGTTCCTTGTAATCTGAAAGTAGCTGTTTATAAAGTTCTTTTATGAGTTGAGCATTTGATAAATTTTCCATAGTGTTTTCTTTTTCATTATTATATGATAATAGGTGATTACGAAACTCATAGAAGAAGTAAATTTAATTGTGAAAAATAAATAAAATCATAAGAAGATGCTTCTGACGCCGCCGGTACTAAGCGACCGTATTTTGGTCGCTTAGTACCGCTGCGAGCGGCAGGCAGCGAGAGCGGGTCTTCGTTGATTTTGTTTATTTTTCACAATTTTAACAGACTAAAATTGAGTTTCGCAAACGCCTATATTATATGATAAAAAATGAGTATAGTCAATTAAAAAAATTAAAAAAATGATTAAAATAGCAATGAATCCACAAAAATGATATTTTGTAAGAATGATTATATGGTAAAAGTATAATGGAAGTATTGCTGGATACTTATTTAAAATGATGTTATCTAAAGTGTTCTACTTGTCGGAACACAAAAAATAGTTTAGTGAATGGGACATTATCGTAAATTAATAAAAAAATCCCCATCCTTATAAATTCCTTAGAATTCCTTTTTATACTGATTTTTAAAGAGGCAATTGCAAATATGCACTCAAAAGACAACATATATTTTTCAGTACATTTTGCAAGCAGGAAATAAGGAGGATTTAAAATGCAACAAACTATGATAGAAACAAGAAATCTATCCAGACAATTTAAAGGGCAGACAGTGCTAAAAGACATCACAATGAAAATTCCAAAAAATTGTGTTTATGGACTGTTAGGACCAAACGGTGCCGGAAAATCCACACTATTAAAAACAATGACGGGGCTGTTAAGGCCGACGTCGGGCGAAATTTTATTTGACGGACATCAATGGTCACGGGCAGATTTGGAGGAAATCGGTGCATTAATTGAGACACCGCCCATTTATGAAAATCTGACTGCCTGGGAGAACATGAAAGTGCGCGCACTGCTTCTCGGAATTGATGAGGAACGGATAAATGACATACTTACAACTGTAGATATTGCGGATACAGGGAAGAAAAAAGCCGGAGCTTTTTCACTTGGCATGAAGCAGAGACTGGGAATAGGTCTTGCACTTTTGAACAATCCAAAGCTACTGGTGCTTGACGAGCCGATTAATGGATTAGACCCGCTTGGAATACAGGAATTGCGCGAGCTTATCAGAAGCTTTCCGCAAAAGGGAATTACAGTAATCATTTCCAGCCATATTTTAAGTGAAATACAACTGATTGCAGATAATATTGGAATTATTTCAAATGGAAGATTAAGCTTTGAGGGAAAGGTGGCAGAACAGGAGAACTTAGAAGAATTATTTATGGAGGTTGTAAAGAACAGCAGGGTGCAGGCAAAAGGAGGGAAAAGCAGATGAAACAAAAGTATTCTTTTTTTCAGGCAGAAAAATTAAAATACTGTCATACGCCGGTGCGGCCAATTATCATTTTCATGCCGTTACTTACTGTGTTTCTTTCGGCATGGCTGATGGGTTCCTATTTTTCAGTAGATGCTTATAACTGGTGGTACATCGGAATTTATCCTGGGGTTTTAGGTATTTTGTGCAGCATCATCGGAAGAAAAGATAAAGTGAAAAAGAATTATACTATCTGGTCGCTGCCATGCAAAATGGAGAAAATCTGGGATGCAAAAATTGCTGTCGGCGCAGTGTTCTCTGGGATATCAGTAATTGTGCTGACGGTTTTAATTGTTTTGGGAGAAAATTTAATCGAGCATATTTTTAAGCAGCAGATGAGAGCTTCCATAACTTTTGGAACACAGCTTCTGACAGCACTCGTTTTGTGGCTCACAACTTTGTGGATGATACCGTTTTGCCTGTTTTTATCACAGAAAATAGGAACATTTCTCATGTTAATCCTTCATATGGGAATCTATACAGTGCTTTCCGCAATCGTTTCATTAAAGCCGTACTTTTTCCTGTTTCCGGGCGCAATTACTGCGCGTGTCATGTGTCCTCTTATAAAGGTGCTGCCGAATGGATTACTGTTTGAACCGGGACAGTTGACTTATTCGCCGGAGCTTGGGGAGATAAGTGGTCTTTGGATTGGAATACTTTCTGCAATTGTGTGGTTTTTGATAGGCTGGCTTTATAGCAGAAAATGGTTTCAAAAGCAGACGGCATCTGTAAATGAACGAAAGGAAGGGTGATGAAAATGAAAAAACTTATCCGCAGGGCACAGGCGGAGCTGCTAAAAATGAAGCATACATTTTTATTCCCGCTTCACGTAGCAATGCCAGTGCTTGCAAGTGGGATTGTTTTACTGTATTACCGGCATACAAGAGCAAATGAACTCGGGCAGATAACGGCATTTTTAGAGCTTATCGCGATTGCCCTTCCCTTCGTGATAAGTATAGTATGTGCAGAAAATATCGGACTGGAGGAACAGAACCATTTTCAGGTGTTCCTTGGAGGTTATCAGAAAAAATGGCAGGCGTTTGCGGTAAAATGTATTGTTCTTATTGGGCTTGGTGTCATTGCAATTGCAGGAGCCATCATTCTTTTTGGACTGGGTTATCATTTCCTGTTAAACAAAGAAGGGCTTGCAGGAGGCGATTATCTTTTGCTTTCGGTGTTTCTTTTTTTCGGAAGTATTCCTTTATATTTAGAGCATATAAGCGTTAGTCTGCTGTTTTCAAAGACAGCGTCCGAATGTAGCGGAGTGGTGGAAACAATCTTTTCAGCATTAATGCTTACCGGACTTGGAAATGGAAGGTGGCAGTTTTTTCCGTGTACGTGGAGCGCAAGGGGAATTGGTCTTATGGCAAATATATTTTACCGCGAGGAAATGAGCAGTGTATATTTGCCGGAACTCAAAAAAACAGTGTTGATTTGTCCATTGCTCCTGCTTATAATCTGTGTCATAATTGGAATAAGGTTTTATCATTATGAGGGAAGACAGTGCAATGATTGAAATATTGGCAATTGACGATGACGAAGGTATTTTATCGGTAATAAAAAAAGCGCTTTCAAAAGAAGGGTATGCTGTCACGGTTTTGTCTGACCCCTTGCAGTTGGACGAAAAAAATTTACAAAAATATCAGCTCATTCTTTTGGATGTGATGATGCCAGGCATTGACGGTTTTACATTGTGTGAAAAAATCAGGGCAGAGGTGGACTGCCCGATTTTATTTCTCACGGCAAAAACCGAGGAAAAAGATTTGATGAGAGGGCTTGGTGTCGGCGGAGATGATTATATTACAAAGCCGTTTGGCATTGGAGAACTCCGGGCAAGGGTGTCGGCACATATCAGACGCGAATACAGGGAGAAAACGCACACGATATGTATTGGCGATGTGCGTTTTTCCATGCAGGAGCGAAAAATTTTTGTCCAGGAAAACGAACTGTTGTTCACAAAAGCAGAATATACAATCTGTGAATTTTTGGCGTTAAATCATGGGCAGGTGTTTTCTAAAGAACGTATTTTAGAGCATGTGTTTGGCTTTGATGGTGAGAGCAACAGCTCGGCAATTACAGAGCATGTGAAAAATATTCGTGCAAAATTCCAGAAATTTGGCATTAATCCGATAGAGACAGTATGGGGGATTGGTTATCGATGGAAATAAAAAGAAAAACGAGAACACTCGCCGGATTATTTTTACAATTTGCGGTTTTATTTTGCGTCAATACGATTTTTATTCTGATAGCAGGTGTGCTGCTTTTGTTTTTTGGCTCGGCTGTCGGGCTGACGCTGCCCGCCAATTATGCGGAGAATCAGTTGTCGGCGCATGTGCAGCAGCTGCAAAGCGCAGGGATGTCGCCGGAAAACTGGATACCGGAGGGCTGTACTTACGGAATTTATGATGGAAAAGGGCAATGGTTATCAGGAAATTTTACAGAAAAAGAACAGAAAAATGCATGGACCCAGTATAAAAATAATAACAACTATGCCTCGCAGGGCAATTATTACCGCACAATCCAACAGGAGAATGGAAATATCTGTATCGTAAAGTACAGCCTGTATATGAGGTATCGTTCAGAAAAATTAAATCAGACACTTCCGCCGCCAGAACTGATGTCGTTTTTTCTGGACGCTGTGCTGTTTTTTGTGAATGCGATACTGCTTTCCGGAAAGTTTGCAAAAAAAATCAACCGTCAGTTGGAAGAACTGCGAAAGATTACAGAAAAAATTGCGCAAAACGATTTGGAATTTGAAACAGGAACATCACAGATAAAAGAAATTGATGAGGTAATGTTATCCTTTTCCAAAATGAAAGATGCCTTAAAATCTTCCTTAAAAGAACAATGGGACTTAGAGCAGCAGAAAAAAGAACAGTTATCGGCTTTGACCCATGATATAAAAACACCGCTCACCATTATTAAAGGAAACGCAGAGCTTTTATCGGAGGAAGAACTGACGCCGGAAAATACAGAGTGTGCAGATGATATTTTGGAAAATGTGAGTAATATCGAACAGTATTTAGAGCGTATGCGGCAGGTTTTATATGGAAAATATTCTACGCAGCACAAAGAGGTTCTTTCCTGTGAAGCAATGGGGGAAAAGCTAAAAGATGCAGCCATGCAGCTTGCAGCAGCAGAAAAAATACCGGTGGTCTTTCGGACAGAAAAATTAAACGGTAATATATACTGCAATCAGGAAAATATTTTAAGAGCGTGGAAAAATGTGGTAAGTAATGCGGCAGAGCATACGGACATAGCACACGGAATTGAAGTTTGGATAAAGCTGTGTGAGAGAGAAAATCAAAAATACATGGAAGCAGTGGTTCGTGATTATGGCATGGGATTTTCACAAAAAGATTTAGCGTATGCGGATAAAGAATTTTACAGTGGTGATGCGAGCAGACATAATAAAAATCATCAGGGGCTCGGGCTTGCAATCGCAAAAAAGTTTTTACAAGAGCAGGGCGGAGTGCTTTTATTTTCCAATCATGCGAAAGTGGGCGCCGAGGTATCCTGTTTGATAAAAATAAGTGAAGTATGAGTCGCAGGCAAAGAAAGTTATTTTTCACTGACCTCCAGCTCATTCATTTTTACAGAAGAACGCTACACAAATTCCCCCAGGTCCGGTATGTGTTCCAATCGTACTTCCAATCGAACTAATTGGTAATTCATTTACTTCAGATACCCAGAGGTCTGAATTGTCTTTTATGTATTTCTGCAACAGCGTATCATCAAGTCCGGTGTAACCGAGGCAGAGCGGCATCGAAAAATCAATACCGTGACACTTTGCAACTTCTTCGCGGAGCATATTGCAGCCGTTTTTAGAGCCTCTTGCTTTTCCAAGGACTGAAACTTCACCGTCTATAATGGCGATTACCGGCTTGATGGACAGCAGATTTCCTGCAAAAGCAGCCGTTTTTGAAATACGTCCGCCACGTTTTAAATATTCTAAGGTGTCAAGAAGTGCGAGAACGCGTACATCTTTTTTCTTCTGGTTTAATGCGTCTGCAATTTCACAGGTGGAAAGACCGCTCTCTCTTAGACGGCAGGCATACATGATAAGAATTTGTTCGCCGAGACATACGTTTTCGCTGTCTACGATACGGACGCAGTCCTCGTAGCCCTCCAAAGCAATATTTGCACTCTGAAAAGTACCGGAAAGCTTTGAAGAGAGGGTGATAACAACTGCCGTGTCGCCTTTCTTTTTCACATCTTCGTAAAGCTGTTCAAAATCATGCGGTGCAATCTGGCTTGTTGTAGGCAGACAGTCACTTTCAATCAGTTTTTCATAAAATTGCTCATGGCTTAAGGTGATGCCATCAAGATATTCTTCTTCTCCAAAAATCGTTTTTAAAGGTAAAAAGTCTAATGCTAATTTATCTGCCTGCTCTTTTGTAAGGTCAGATGCAGAGTCAATGATAATTCGTACACTCATAATAAATCTCCATTTCTGATACTTTGATAATCAAACTATTTCAGACTATATCCTATTCCGGTGCAGATGTCAATAGTATTTTGATAATCAAAATATTTCAAGACGAAAATAATTTGCATATGCATTTCGGGTGTCAGTAGTATATTTTTCCAAAACGGACCAATACTAAGGATAAGATTGCAAATCAGACTTTGTGCCATATTACTTTTTCTGGCAGGAAAAGCTGAGAAAACAGGGAGGTACTTATGAGTTCATTATGGACAGAAAATATAGAAATGCCAAAGTTTCCGACATTAGAAAAAGATATCCGTACGCAGGTGCTTATTATTGGTGGTGGAATGGCTGGCGTGCTGTGTGCATATTTTTTGCAGCAGGCAGGAGTCGAGTACTGTCTTTTGGAAAAAAGCCGCATTTGTCAGGGCGTGACAGGGCATACTACTGCCAAAATTACCGCACAGCACGGGCTGATTTATGAAAAAACGTTACAGAGCTTGGGGCAGGAGAGGGCAGAGCTTTTTTTGAAAGCCAATTTAAAAGCGGTGGCAAATTATAAAAATCTGGGGGTATTTTTGGACTGTGATATGGAAGAAAAAGATTCCTACCTTTATTCTGTTTTGGACAGGAGAAAAATAGAAGCCGAGATGAAGGCACTTGGCAGCCTTGGAATGAAGGCAGATTATACAGAGGAAACCGGGCTGCCCTTTGAAGTAGAGGCGGCAATCCGTTTCCCGAAGCAGGCGCAGTTTCAGCCATTAAAATTTGCAGCAGGTATCAGTGAGAACCTGAATATTTATGAAAATTCGGAAGTGCGGGAAATGACAGAATATTTTGCACTGACGGAAAAAGGCTCTGTGGCGGCAGAAAAAATTATTATTGCCACACATTTTCCGTTTATTAATACGCGAGGTTCCTATTACATGAAGTTATACCAGAACAGGTCTTATGTGCTTGCCTTAGAGCATGGAGAGAATGTGGACGGAATGTATTTAGAAGCGGACAATATCGGACTCTCTGCAAGAAATTATAAAGATTATCTGCTGCTTGGCGGAGGGGGACACCGTACCGGAAAACAGCAGAGCAACTGGGATTTGTTAAGGGAGATTGCAAAGGAATATTTCCCGGAGGGACAGGAACGTTATTTCTGGGCAACACAGGATTGCATGTCTTTAGATAAAAGACCGTATATCGGGCATTACAGTAAAAATACGCCGGACCTTTTTGTGGCAACCGGATTTAGTAAATGGGGAATGACAGGTTCCATGTTATCGGCAATGATTTTATCGGACCTTGTGCAGGAAAAGGAAAACGAATATGCCTCCATTTTTTCCACTTCACGCAATATATTAAAACCACAATTAATTTCTAACTTGGGACACGCACTTGTGGGGATTGGACGTATCGGAGAAAAAAGATGCAGCCATATGGGCTGTGTGCTGCAATGGAATGAAAAAGAAAAGGCGTGGGAGTGTCCGTGCCATGGCTCCCGGTTTTCGGCGGATGGAAAAGTGCTCGATAATCCGGCATGTGATGAATTAAAAAAGAAACATTTTAAATAAGTATTGAGATTGAAAAAAAGCAGTGGTATGATACGTAGTCGAAATATAAAATATGGAGGCTTAGGAAATGAAATATGTAAAACAGTTTATGATTATTTTATTCTTTTCATTTTTAGGGGAATTACTGAAATATATCATACCACTTTCCATACCGGCAAGTATTTATGGAATGGTACTTCTTTTCCTCGCACTGGAATTGAAAATTTTAAAAGTATCCGATGTCAAGGAGACAAGCAGCTTTCTGATTGAGATTATGCCGCTTATGTTCGTACCGGCAGGGGTAGGACTTTTAGACTCCTGGGATACGTTAAAGCCAATCTGGGTACAGGTGATTGTCATTACCTTAATATCGACGGTTATTGTTATGGTGGTGTCCGGCAGTGTTACCCAGTGGGTTATCCGGAGGGGAAAAAAGAAGGAGGCAAAATAAAATGCAGTCATTTTTAACAAACTCTGTTTTTCTTGGAGTGGTCATCAGTTTACTGACATATGAGCTTGGAATATGGTTGAAAAAGAAGTTTAAACATGCAATATTTAATCCACTTTTAATTTCTATAGTGGCGGTTATCCTGTTTTTGCTCGTGTTTCATATTGATTATGCAACATACAATGAAGGGGCAAAGTACATAAGTTATTTATTAACACCGGCAACTGTCTGTCTGGCAGTTCCGCTTTATGAGCAGTTTGAATTACTGAAAAAAAATGTACGTGCAGTCATTGCAGGAATTGTATCCGGTGTTATCACAAGCGTTACCTGTGTGCTGGTGCTTGCGTTAATTTTCCATTTTGACCATGCACAGTATGTAACACTTCTTCCAAAGTCCATCACGACAGCAATCGGAATGGGTGTGTCCGAGGAGCTTGGCGGTTATGTCACAATTACGGTAGCAGTCATTGTTGTAACCGGAGTTTTTGGATACATTATGGCGGATACGATTTTAAAAATCTTTCATATTGAAGAACCAATTGCAAAAGGTGTGGCAATCGGTTCTGCCTCCCATGCAGCCGGAACAGCAAAGGCAATGGAGTTAGGGGAGATTGAGGGGGCAATGAGCAGTCTTTCCATCGCGGTTGCGGGCATTCTTACCGTAGCTGCTTCTATGATATATGCAAACTTCCTGTAACAAATAAGGAAAAATACCATAAAATAATCTGAAAATATTTTATGGATGAAAAATATGTATTGTAAAAACAGAATTAATTACCGGGTACAGGAGGGGGACTCCCTGTACAAACTTGCGAAACAGTTTCATACAACCGTAACAGAACTTATTTTATTAAATGCAGGAGTAAATCCTTACAATCTTCAGGCTGGAATGCGTCTTACCATTTGTCCGGGCGAGGGCTACGAGGACGAGAGAGAGACCACTCCGCCGGGCAATGTTGTCATTATTTCTCCAAACCGTCCGGGAACGGAAAAACCATCAAATTCAAACAATGACATGGGAAGTTCCTTAAGACAGCGTATGCGGATGGCATGGTTAAATCACATTACACTTGTAAAATTTTACCTCACAAGCTTTTTTGGAAATTTATCCAGTCAGAATGCATGGAAAGATGCAGTAAAAAACAACGCCGAAGAAATTTTAAACATTTTTGCACAGTATTATCCAGCGTCTGCGATGCAGCGGCTTCGGAATCTTTTCATGGAACATTTAAAACTGACTGATGAGGTTGCCGCAAGTTTGAAAGCAGATCCGACCGCCTCCGGTGAAACAATGGAAAACTGGTATATCAATGCGGAAGAGATAGCTTCTTTTCTGAGCAGACAGACACCGGCTTACAATGAAACAGAATTACGGAAAATGTTATACAATCATCTGGACATGGAGCGCCAGCAGATGGAAGCCTATTTAGATGGTGATTATGTAACAGATATTAAAATATTCTTAAATTCCCAGAAAAATATAATGGAACTGGCAGACTTTTTATCAAGCGGACTTATGGCACGATAAAATAGTAAAAATCCACATCAGGGACTACTTTCAAACCGGGAGATCCGCTTACTATTACCTGAAATTTTAAATGCCATAATTGACATTTATAGGCAACAGGAAAATATCTCAAAATGCGCAAAAAACGTCACATTTTATGAAAAAATGATTTGACGAAGCCGGCATTTATGATAATATATAGTCGTTAATCTTGATTTTAAAGGTTCACAATACGGAGAAAAATCGGAGGAGCTTAGGAAATGATTAAAGTTGTAAAGTTCGGTGGAAGTTCCCTTGCAAGTGCAGAACAGTTTGCAAAAGTAGGAAAGATTATCCATTCAGATAAAGAGAGAAAATATGTAGTGCCAAGTGCACCGGGAAAGAGAAATTCCAAAGACACAAAGGTAACAGATATGCTGTATGCATGTTATGACCTTGTGGAAAAAGAAGAGGATTTCCGTGTGCAGTTGATGAAAATCAAAGACCGTTATGACACCATTATTAATGGATTAAATCTGAAATTATCTTTAGAGAGTGAGTTTCAGAAGATTGCTGAGAATTTTAGCAGGAAAGCGGGAAGAGATTATGCAGCATCCCGTGGAGAATATTTAAATGGCATTATCATGGCAAATTATTTAGGCTATGAATTTATTGATGCAGCAGAAGTTATCTTTTTTGATGATGAGGGTAACTTTGAGGCAGAGAAAACAGATAAAGTATTGTCCGCACGTTTAGAAAACACAGAGTGTGCTGTTATTCCCGGATTTTATGGAGCAAAAGAGAATGGTACGATTAAGACCTTCTCCAGAGGTGGTTCTGATATTACCGGCTCTATTGTAGCAAGAGCGGTTCATGCAACCTGCTATGAAAACTGGACAGATGTTTCCGGATTTCTGATTGCAGACCCAAGAATTATTGACGACCCGAAGCCAATCAAGACAATTACTTACCGCGAGCTTCGTGAGCTTTCTTACATGGGAGCAGGAGTGCTTCATGAAGATGCAGTATTCCCAGTCCGTAAGGCTGGAATACCAATTAATATCCGTAACACCAATGCACCGGAGGATGAAGGAACCTGGATTGTTGAGAGCACCTGTCATCAGTCAAAATACACAATCACCGGCATTGCTGGTAAAAAAGGATTTGTCTCTGTCAATATTGATAAAGACATGATGAATTCCGAGATTGGATTTGGAAGAAAAGTATTATCTGCATTTGAGGAGAATGGTATTTCTTTCGAACATATGCCATCCGGAATTGATACAATGACAATTTTTGTACATCAGCCGGAGTTTGAAGGAAAAGAACAGTCTGTCATTTCTGCCATTCACCGTTATGCAAAACCGGACAGTATTGAATTAGAAAGTGACCTGGCATTAATTGCGGTCGTTGGACGTGGAATGAAATCTACACGCGGAACTGCGGGAAGAATTTTCTCTGCATTGGCACATGCAAATATTAATGTAAAAATGATTGACCAGGGTTCTTCCGAGCTTAACATTATCATCGGAGTAAGCAATGCCGATTTTGAAAATGCAATTAAGGCAATTTATGACATTTTTGTTGTAACACAGTTGTAAATCATGCTGCATATTTTTTTGAAAAGTAAATAACATTAAAAAGGCGACATCGAAATTTTTTTTCTTTCAATGCCGCCTTTTAAACTATTTCGTCCATTGGACTTTACCTCACTATTCAATTTGTTTTTTTCTGTTTTAATAACAGTTCTTTTGGACTTCTTCGCTTTCTTCTTCAGTTTCTGAATTTGTTTTCTTATGACATTTGGAATTGTACCATATAAGATTAGGTCCTAGTCTGATACTAATTCAATGCTCCGTTCTTTGGAATGTCACGTTTTCTTTTCATCATTTGAATTTAAAAACGAATGCGCTTAAGTTTTTGGTGGTCTGTACCTCGATTCTTTTAAATTTGTTTTTGGGTAAATCGTTCAGTTTCTGGTGGTCTGTACCTCGTTTCTTTCATATTTTGTTTTAAATAAATCATTCAGTTTCTGGTGGTCCGTACCTCATTTCTTTTTTATCGTTTTAGGTAAATCGTTAAGTTTCCATCGGACTGTATCTCCTTTGTTTTTCTCTTTTCTTTTGTTAATTCTGTTATAACAGATAAAAACAGGTTTGTCAACATTAAAATTAGAAAAAAACAAAAAAATATTTAAAAAGAAGAAAAATAGTCTAAATAATATAAAATATTCTGAAAATATAAACAAAAAAGAAAATAATGTGGGAGGTAACAGTGCTTTATTTTTTCCATATAATAATGTGAGGGGAGCGTAAGGATTGCATATACAGGGCTTGAAACAGCAGATTTTTTCCAGTTTCGTCCGAATTATATATGCATGAGACGAAAATAAGGAAGGTATGATTAATATGGGCGGACATACGATACTTCTCATAAGTGATATGCGTCAGGTTTATCTTGCAGAGATACTGACAAAAAAAGGAACGGGAGTGCGCTGCCTGGATATCAGAAATATGGAAACAGCAGACGAACAGCTTGAAAAATTGAAAAAATTTTTGACAGAGGCAGACAGACTTATTCTTCCGATACCCGTATCGAAGGTTCCGAAGCAGGAAAAGTTAAACGAAATTTTGAATAAAGATTTGTTAAATGATACCGTTGTTCTTGGTGGATGCTTTTCAGAGGAGCAGAGGGAAATTCTGACAAGAAGAGGAATTTATTATCTTGATTTTATGGAAGATACGATAGTGACGGAGGAAAATGCAGTCGCGACAGCGGAAGGTGCAATTGCAGAGTTAGTCCGGCACAGTCCTTACAATATTGAAGGTGCGAAAATATTAGTAGCCGGATATGGCAACTGTGGAAGGGCAATTGCGGCAAAGTTAAAAGCACTTGGAGCAAGGGTAACTGTTCTTGCAAGGCGGCGTGAAGCCAGAAAGCAGGCAAAGCAGGATGGATTTTATGCGATTGATTTTGCATTTGGACCAGAAGAGGCAATGGGTGCGGCTATGATTGTAAACACAGTGCCTGCGCCTGTGATTACAAAGCTTATTATAAAAGAACTGCCAAGGGATGCCTATATTCTTGATATTGCATCAAAGCCTGGTGGAACAGATTTTAATTATGCAAAAGAAAATGGTATTCTGGCAGAGCTTGTATTAGGAATTCCGGGTAAATATGCGCCGAAAGAGAGTGCCTATATTCTGGAAAGAGCCATTGAACGGTTTATGGCAAAAAAAGTTTGAAAAAAGATAACAGGCAAATCTATTTGTTAACAGGAAGGGATGGAAAATGGATTTTTCAAAATATAATATCGGACTTGGAATTACAGGCTCCTTCTGTATGTTTTCAAGAGCGAGAAAGGAAATACAGAGATTGACAGACCTTGGGGCTAATGTCATACCGATTTTTTCATTTAATGCACAGACGTGTGATACACGTTTTGGCAGTGCAAAAGATTATGTGGAAGGAATATGTGAAATTACCGGAAATGAAGGGATACGAACAATTTGTGCAGCGGAACCGCTCGGACCAAATAATTTTTTAGACATTATGGTAATTGCACCATGTACCGGAAATACAGCGGCAAAGTTATGTAACGGAATTACCGACACACCCGTTTTGATGGCGACGAAAGCACATATGCGCAATGGAAAGCCGCTTGTCATCTCTATATCCACGAATGATGCACTGGGGGCTAATTTTAAAAATATCGGGATGCTCATGAATACGAAAAATGTGTATTTTGTTCCTTTTGGACAGGATAATTGTAAGAGCAAACCGAATTCCCTTATTGCGAAAATGGAGCTTTTACCGGAAACGATTGAATGCGCTTTGAATGGAAAGCAAATTCAGCCGGTGATACAGATACCGGACTAAACCGGAGTTTAGGTAATGTAGTGCTGCAGATTTTGCGGCTATCGTCTTAGGGTAACGAACGGCAACAGGAAAGAAATTTTACAATTTATTTTCACACTACAAGAAAAGAAAACAGACCGGAGCAACTATTGCATTTCTATGCGCAAAGCATTCCGATAAGCCTCTAAGCA
>CAKRCJ010000026.1 GCA_934307185.1 uncultured Roseburia sp. | reverse complement strand
ACTATTCCATCTGAGACATGGAAAGACGGTGTAGGTTCTGCATTATTAGAGTACGCACAGGGAACAGGTGACTGGGATGGCGTTGTTACTGCATTCGTTGACGGATGGGCATCCGAATATGCAGCAGCAAATAACTAATAAAAAGTAAAGTATGAGTAACAGAGAAAGGGTGTGTGGTCTGCCACTCACCCTTTTTGAATATATGTGTTTTTTCTGAGAGGATGGAAATTATGGAGAAATCAATCAAAAAATATTTTCCTATTTTTGCACTCCCTACCTTAGTGGCATTTACAATTGGTTTTATAGTTCCTTTTCTTATGGGTATCTATTTATCGTTTTGTGAATTTACGACAGTTACAGATGCAAGATTTGTAGGAATAAAAAATTATCTGCGCGTATTTGCAGACCCGACATTTGTACATGCATTGTGGTACACAGCACTTTTTACAATTGTATCTGTGCTTACCATCAATATTTTTGCATTTGTAATTGCGATGCTTTTAACAAAGGGAATTAAAGGTACAAACTTTTTCCGTACCGTATTTTTTATGCCAAACTTAATTGGTGGTATCGTATTAGGCTATATCTGGCAGATATTGTTGAATGGAGTTTTAGGACATTTTGGAAGAACACTTACCTATTCTTCTTCCTATGGTTTCTGGGGACTGGTAATTTTAATGAACTGGCAGCAGGTTGGTTATATGATGATTATTTATATTGCAGGAATTCAGAATATTCCGGGTGAACTGATTGAGGCAGCAAAAATGGACGGAGCTTCCAACTGGCAGTTGTTAAAGAATGTTACAATTCCTATGGTAATGCCGTCCATTACAATCTGTACGTTCCTTACACTGACGAACTCCTTTAAATTATTTGACCAGAACCTTGCACTTACCGCAGGTGAGCCGTCCAATAATTCACAGATGTTAGCGTTAAATATTTTTGAAACCTTCTATGGAAGAACCGGCTGGGAAGGTGTCGGTCAGGCGAAAGCAGTTATCTTCTTTATTATTGTTGCAATTATTGCAATGACACAGAACAGACTTACCAGAACGAAGGAGGTGCAGCAGTAATGGCAAAAAAAGAGAACAATGAGGTAAGTGCCGTAAGAAAAACAAAGCATGGCGGAATATTAACCGCATTTTTCAGTCTGCTTACCGTATTTTATCTGTATCCGATTTTTCTTGTACTGATTAACTCC
This sequence comes from uncultured Roseburia sp., assembly GCA_934307185.1. GTDB lineage: Bacteria > Bacillota > Clostridia > Lachnospirales > Lachnospiraceae > Roseburia. The sequence goes on along the minus strand of CAKRCJ010000026.1, from coordinate 13,937 downwards.
TTTAAGAAAAAAGGATTTATTACAAAGAATGCATTTGCACTGCCAAATGAAAAATCATTTACCGGTTTGTCGAATTTCATTAGAGGAATTGAAAAAACAAACTTTTTTCAGGCATTTGGCTATTCCATATTTATCACAGTAGGCTCAGTTGCAGTAATTATCCTTTGTACTTCAATGTGTGCATGGTATATCACAAGAGTACATAATAAAGTAAACACAGGAATTTATATGTTGTGCCTGTTTTCTATGATTGTTCCGTTCCAGATGGTGATGTTTACCTTATCAAAGATTGCTAATATGATGCATCTGAGCAATCCGCTTGGAATTATTTTAGTTTACCTTGGTTTTGGTGCAGGACTTGCGGTGTTTATGTTCTGCGGCTTTGTAAAAAGTATTCCGATTGAGATTGAGGAGGCGGCAATGATTGACGGCTGCAATCCGTTACAGACCTTTTTCCAGGTTGTGTTTCCGATTATGAAGCCGACTGCAATCACAGTTGCCATTTTGCAGGCAATGTGGATTTGGAATGACTATCTGCTTCCTTATCTTGTACTGGATATCAAAAAATATAAGACAATCCCGATTGTCATTCAGTATTTAAAGGGCGGATATGGAGCGGTTGACTGGGGAACTATGATGGCAATGCTTGTGCTTGCGATTGTTCCGATTGTAATATTCTATATCGCATGTCAGAAATATATTATTGAAGGAGTAGTTGCAGGAGCGGTAAAAGGCTGATATTATATAACTGGATTGTAAAATTTTGTCTATTTTTACCAAAATTACAGATTTTACGAAAAAAAACGAAAAAAACAGTAGACAGGAAAGAAAAATATGGTTACGATAAAGGATATAGCCAGGGAATCAGGATATTCCATCAGTACAGTATCCAGAGTTTTAAATCACAGAAATGATGTCAGTCCCGATGCAAAGAAGAAAATAGAAGAGGTTGTGGAGCAGTTTCACTTTGTTCCGAATAATAATGCCAAGCATTTAAAGCAGAGTAACACAAAAGCGATTGGTGTTTTGGTAAAAGGAATTTCCAATATGCTTTTTTCTAACATCGTAGAGGAAATCCAGCAGATGATTGGAAAGACGGAATATACACTTGTTGTTTCTTATATTGATGAAGATGATAATGAGGTGGAGCAGGCGTTACAGCTGTGCAGGGAGCGCAAACCGCTAGGACTTTTGTTTCTAGGTGGAAATCCGGAGTTCTTTAAACAGGATTTTGCAAAGGTTGACGTTCCGAGTGTGCTTGTGACAAACCGTGCAAATGATTTGAAGTTTGACAATCTTTCAAGTGTTGCAATCGATGATATTGCCGCCGGAAAATGTGCGGTAGATGCACTTTTTGAAGCCGGGCATGAAAAAATCGGTATTATTGGTGGTAATCCGGTAAAATCATATACCAGCCACCAGAGATATTTAGGCTGTAAGGACAGTTTTGCGGAGCACAAAGAGGAGCTGGATTTGTCAGTTTGTTATGAAAAAGCGAGATTTTCTTTTGACAGTGCTTACCGGGCAATGGAAAGACTTATTGAAAAATATCCCGATTTAACCGCAATATTTGCAATGTCTGACGTAATGGCTATCGGCGCAATCCGCGCTTTGCGGGACATGGATTACCGTATCCCGGAGGATATTTCTGTTATCGGTTTTGACGGTACTGTATTAGCAGAATATTATAATCCGAAGCTTGCAACCATAAAACAGCAGTATCAGACGCTTGCTGTCCGGAGTGTTGAGATTTTATTCGGGCAGATTGAACTGAAAAAGGAACCGGTTTATGAGGTGGTTCCTTTTGAATTTGTGAGTGGTGAGAGTATAAGGAATTTAAAATAGCAGCCTGAGATGGCTTATTTAGGAGGAACGTTTGTTATGAGAAGCAGTGGTGTTTTAATGCACATTTCATCCCTGCCATCCCCTTATGGAATTGGTACAATGGGAAAAGAAGCAAGAAAGTTTGTAGACTTTCTTGACAAGTCAGGTCAGAAATACTGGCAGATTCTTCCAATCTGTCCGACAAGCTATGGTGATTCACCATATCAGTCATTTTCCAGCTTTGCAGGAAATCCTTACTTCATTGACCTTGAGATTTTATGTAAGGAAAAGTTATTGAAAAAAGCAGAGTGTGAAGCTTTTCCATGGGGAACAAACCCTCATTATGTAGATTACGGTATGATGTACCAGTCCCGCTATGCTTTGTTAAAAAAAGCATATGAGCGTTTTATGAAAAACCAGCCGGATGACTTTGAAAGCTTTTGTGAGAAAGAGGCAGACTGGTTAGATGATTATGCGCTGTTTATGGCATTAAAGGATGCGCATGGCGGAGTGGCCTGGTTTGAATGGGAAAAAGAATTAAAGACAAGAGAAGAAGGTGCATTGTCAGAAGCAAAAGAGACTTATGCGGAGGATATTCTTTTCTATAAAATGCTCCAGTATCTGTTTTTCAAACAGTGGTGGGCATTGAAGGCTTATGTCAATGAAAAAGGCATTGAAATCATCGGAGATGTCCCGATTTATGTTGCAGGGGATTCTGCTGATGTATGGGCAAATCCGACACAGTTTTATTTAGATGAGAACCTGGACCCGATTGATGTGGCAGGCTGCCCGCCGGATGCATTTTCCGCAGACGGTCAGCTCTGGGGCAATCCACTGTTCCGTTGGGATGAGATGAAAAAAGACGGATATAGCTGGTGGACCAAGCGTGTGAAGGCAATGTCCAAGTTATATGATATCGTCCGTATCGACCATTTCCGCGGTTTTGACTCTTATTATGCAATTCCGGGAAAAGACGATACCGCAAAAAATGGGGAGTGGAGAGAAGGTCCTGGAATGGATTTATTCAATACTCTGGAAGAAAAGCTTGGCAAGTTAAATATTATCGTGGAGGATCTTGGTTTCCTGACACCTTCCGTATTAAAGCTTGTAAAAGACTCCGGTTTCCCGGGAATGAAGGTAGTCCAGTTTGCATTTGATTCCAGGGAGGGAAGTGATTATTTACCTCACAACTATCCAACCCACTGCGTAGTGTACACTGGCACACATGATAATGACACGATTTTAGGCTGGATGAAAACAGCACCAAAGGCAAGTGTGAAGTTTGCCAAAGAATATTTAAATCTCACCAAAGAGGAAGGCTATAACTGGGGCATGATGCGCGGTGCATGGGCTTCAGTCGGTGATCTTGCGATTGTTCCGATGCAGGATATTATCGGAGTCGGTTCCGAGGGACGTATGAACACACCTTCTACCTTAGGCGGCAACTGGGAGTGGAGAGCTACCGCAGACCAGATTGACAACAAGCTTGCAAAACGTCTTCATAAATATATGGAAATGTATGGACGTTTGAGAAAAGATACAAAGGAAGAAGCAGAAGAGGAATAAAACAAAATTTACATATGCAATAAAATCTCCGGGCAGAAGGAAAATGCCCGGAAAAACAGTAAATTATATTTTCGTAGAACAGGCATGATTTCGGTCATGCCTGTTTCGCGTCTGGACATAAATCAATCCAGATGCCTTCGTCTTTGATGTCTGCGTCAGAAATGAGGGTAGAGTCAATTCTGACGACTACCTTACCATCCATGTAGGCAAGCAGGGATAAGGAATTGGCAAATGCAGGATTTTCAAAACTTGTGGTTACATCAGCAATTACTTGACATGAATTATTAGAATTATGATAGCAGATAATCTTTTTGATATCAACGGTTTAACAGACATGAACTTTTACGTCTGGTGTCTTGTAAAAAAAGAGCGGAGCGAATATAATAAATAGGCTGTGGTATATCCACGAAATAGAAACAGTACAAAGGAAAAAGAGGGATTTTTACAGTATGCTGATAGAGAAATTTTTAAAACAGGCAAGAGAAGAAATTATTATGGATACCGTGTTATCCGATGAATTTATGGATAAAGTGCAGGACAATTTTGCTCCGATAGAGCGCTTAATGGCATATTACCGCTGTGCCATTATGGAGGTGGAAACAAAGTTCAATGTGTTAAACGAGCAGTTTTCCCTGCAATATGACCGCAATCCGATTGAGTCCATTAAGACAAGAGTGAAATCATTTGACAGCATTTTAAAGAAGGTAAAAAGAAAACAGATACCATTTTCACTGGCATCAATTGAGGAGAATATCAATGATATTGCCGGCGTAAGAGTCATCTGCTCGTTCCAGGAGGATATTTATATGCTCGCAGACTGCCTGTTAAAACAGGACGATGTAAAATTAATTGAGCGTAAAGACTATATTAAAAATCCAAAGCCGGGCGGCTACCGGAGTCTGCATCTTATTATTGAAGTGCCGATTTTTCTGGAAAATGAAAAACGCCCGATGAAAGTGGAAGTGCAGCTCCGCACAATTGCCATGGATTTCTGGGCAAGCTTAGAGCACAAGCTAAGATATAAAAAAGACATTCCGGACAGTGAGGCAGAGTATCTGGCAAATGAACTGGTGGAATGTGCGGACATCAGTGCGGCTTTAGACCAGAGAATGGAGGCAATCCGGGACAGAATAGAGGCGGCAGAAGAGCGCAGAACAGAGGAGAATAAGGGACAAAGGAGAATTTAAAAATGGATACAAAAGAGAAAAACGGCATTACGGAGGGGGTTATCTGGAAACAGCTTTTAATCTTCTTTTTTCCGATTTTAATAGGAACGTTTTTTCAGCAGCTATATAATACAGTAGACTCCGTGATTGTCGGACGGTTTGTGGGAAAAGAAGCATTATCTAGTGTCGGTGGTTCTGCGGGACAGATAATTAATCTTGTGGTTGGATTTTTTACCGGTTTATCCACTGGGGCAACGGTTATTATTTCCCAGTATTTTGGGGCAGGCAAAAAAAGACAGGTGGAGGAAGCATTACATACGGCATATGCATTTTCTATCATTGGCGGACTTCTTTTTGGGGTGCTTGGAATTGTTATGGCACCAAAGCTTTTGGAATGGATGAATACACCACAGGAATTAATTGAAGATTCCACCGTTTATGTCAGTGTTTATTTCGCCGGTCTTATCTTTATATTTATATACAATATGGGCGCTGCGATTTTAAGGGCAATCGGAGACTCGAAGCGTCCCCTGTATTATCTGATGATATGCAGCTTTGTGAATATTGTCTTGGATTTGGTGCTTATTATCGTATTCCGGTTAGGTGTTTTAGGGGCAGCAGTTGCAACACTTGTAGCACAGGCGGTCAGTGCAGTGCTTGTTACACTCACATTAATGTATAAAACAGATGGAATGAAACTATGTCTTACACAAATACGGTTTTATGGGAAAATGTTACTGGGCATTTTAAAAATCGGGCTTCCTGCGGGAGCGGAGGCGGTCATGTACAGTATTTCAAATATTATTGTACAGGTGTCCATTAACAATTTCGGGGTAGATACGATGGCGGCGTGGACAGCGTATTCAAAGATTGACTTCATTTTCTGGATGATTAACAGTGCGTTCGGAATTTCTATCATGACGTTTGTAGGACAGAATTTCGGAGCCGGAAAATGGGAGCGCATAAAAAAAGGAACAAAGATTTGCCTTGGAATGGCACTGGTTTCTGCCATTTCTTTAAGCGTTATTTTAATTTCTACGGAACGGTTTTTATTTGGTATTTTTGTAAACGATACCGGAGTGATTGAAATTGGAATGGTAATGATGAATGTGATTGCACCGGCATATTTCCTTTTTGTTTTTATCGAAATATTTTCCGGTGCGCTGCGGGCACAGGGCGCAGTGCTTGTTTCAACAATGATTACGATGATTGGAATTTGTATCCTCCGTGTTATCTGGGTGACAATGATTGCGGGCGGTGGAACATTAAAACAGGTCATTCTCTGTTACCCGGTTACGTGGGCAGTGGGTGCATTTGCGATGAGCGTGTATTACCTGTATAAGCAGAAAAAAGCAAATATGTATTGACAGATATATTATTAGTTGTTAATATAAACATATGAACAAATATTCATATGAAAGCGGAGGTGAAAAAGATTGGCAATTAATGACGTAGAACATTGTGAAGCCTGTGAGATACACGAAGACAAGATTAAGCTTGTAAGTGAGCACATGCCGGACGAAGATGAATTATACGATTTGGCGGAATTGTTTAAGATTTTTGGAGATTCCACAAGAATAAGAATTTTATATGTATTGTTTGAGTCGGAAGTGTGTGTCTGCGATTTGGCAGAGATGCTTCACATGAACCAGTCGGCAATCTCCCATCAGCTTAAGATTTTAAAACAGGCGAAGCTTGTGACCGGCAGAAGAGAAGGAAAGTCGGTGATTTATTCTTTAGCGGACGACCATGTGAGAACCATTATCGACCAGGGAAGGGAACATATTGAAGAGTAGCAGGCTGCCGGTATGGGAAAGAAGTTCATAATAATAATCCAAAGACAGCATTGTCTGCGGAAATAAAAATATAATGAAAATGGAGGAATTTATTTATGAAGAAAAAATTCAAATTAGAAGATCTTGACTGTGCAAACTGCGCAGCAAAAATGGAAGACGCAATTAAAAAAATCCCAGGTGTACATGATGCAAGCGTAAGCTTTATGACACAGAAAATGAGCATCGATGCAGAAGATGACAAGTTTGATGAAATTATGAAAGAAGTAGTTGCTGTTTGTGCAAAGGTTGAGCCGGACTGCAGGATTTTACTTTAAGAAACAGATAGCTGCTGCGTAGCGCGGCAGCTATTTTTCGCATGAGGAGGCTAGTGTATGACAAAAAAACAGAAAAAGATGCTTTACCGCATCATTATTACGTTTATTCTATTTGTCGTTTTAATGATTTGTGAACACACAGGTGTGTTCGACGACTGGAATAAGATAATATTGTTTTTCATTTATCTTATCCCATATCTGGTAATTGGTTATGATATTGTTTACAAAGCGGCGAGAAATATCAGCCACGGACAGGTATTTGATGAAAACTTTTTAATGATGATAGCAACCTTTGGTGCTTTCGGTGTCGGTGAATATTCTGAAGCAGTAGCAGTTATGCTGTTTTATCAGGTTGGTGAGCTGTTCCAGGGATATGCAGTTGGAAAATCCCGTCAGTCCATTTCTGATATGATGGACATTTGTCCGGAATATGCCAACATAGAAGAAGATGGAGCATTAAAACAGGTAGACCCGGACGATGTTGAGGTTGGAAGTATTATCGTTGTAAAACCGGGAGAGAGAATTCCTCTAGACGGAATTGTCGTAGAGGGAGAGTCTTTAATTGACACGGCAGCGTTGACAGGGGAGTCTGTTCCAAGAAGTGCAAAAGCCGGGGATGAAATTATCAGTGGCTGTGTAAACGGAAGCGGAACCTTAAAAGTAAAAACCACGAAAGAATTTGACGATTCCACAGTTGCGAAGATTTTAGAACTGGTAGAAAATGCGAGCAGCAAAAAAGCGAAGGTGGAAAACTTTATCACACGTTTTGCAAAATATTACACCCCGGTTGTCACAATCGGAGCAGTTATTCTTGCAATACTTCCACCGTTAATTCTCGGCGGCGGCTGGGGTGAATGGATACAGAGAGCATGTATTTTCCTTGTAATTTCCTGCCCATGTGCGCTGGTTATTTCCGTACCGCTTGGCTTTTTCGGCGGAATTGGAGCCTCGTCTAAAATCGGTGTCCTTGTCAAGGGAAGCAACTATTTAGAGGCTGTCGCAGAGATGACAACAATTGTCTTTGATAAGACAGGAACTTTGACCAAGGGAGAATTTAAGGTGACAGAAGTTCTTTCGGAGGAGATTTCCAAAGACGAGTTATTGGAGCTTGCAGCACTTGGTGAGGGCTATTCTAACCACCCGATTGCAAATTCTATCCGGGACGCATATAAGAAAGAGCTTGACCTTTCGAGAGTGACAGATACAAAAGAGGTAGCCGGTCACGGCATAAAGGCAGTCATTGACCAGAACACAGTGCTGCTTGGCAATGAAAAGCTTATGAAAGAGGAAAGTATTTTTTATACACCATGTAAAAGCAGGGGAACGGTTGTCTACGTTGCACAAAATGGCGTGTTCTGCGGCTGTGTGGTAATTTCTGATACGATTAAGGACGGAGCAAAAGAAGCCATTCGCGATATGAAGAGTGTCGGCGTGAAAAAAACAGTTATGTTAACCGGTGACCGAAAACAGGCAGCAGAGGCAGTGGCGGCAGAGCTTGGTATTGACGAGGTGCATTCTGAACTTCTGCCGGGAGACAAAGTGACGCAGGTAGAGGCTTTGTTAAAGGCTCAGGCAGAAAAAGAAAAGCTTGCGTTTGTGGGCGACGGAATTAACGATGCACCGGTACTTACAAGAGCAGATATCGGAATTGCAATGGGAAGCATGGGGTCAGATGCTGCAATTGAAGCAGCAGACATCGTGCTTATGGACGATGATGTAAAAAAAATTGCGTCTATTGTAAAAATCGCACGAAAGACACTTCGCATTGTAAAGCAGAACATTGTGTTTGCTTTAGCAGTCAAATTGCTTGTATTAATATTGGGAGCACTTGGTATGGCAAACATGTGGGAAGCTGTATTTGCTGATGTCGGAGTATCTGTCATCGCAATCTTAAATTCAATGCGGACATTAAATATAGAGAATAAATAAAACACAGAAAAAATAAAACAAAAAGCGAAAAAAGCTGCAAATAAAAAAATCCTGTGCGGAAATATCTTTTCGGGCGAACCGGAAAGACAAACTGCATGGGATTTTTTGCTGCCGGTTTTCCGAGAACAATTTTGCAGAAAATGTAAGGATATGTTAAAATAAAACGAATATTGGAAGTTGGATAATTATCGAAATTCAAATTTTCTATACAAAACCAAGGAGAATTTATGAAGCAAATTGTGACAGGGATTCTGGCGCATGTGGACGCAGGAAAGACCACGTTGTCGGAAGGACTTTTATATACTGCCGGAAGTATCCGCAAAATGGGAAGAGTGGATAATCAGGACGCATTTTTGGATACCGAATGGCTGGAGAAAAAAAGAGGAATTACCATTTTTTCCAAGCAGGCGGAGCTTGTTTTTGGAGATACAAAGCTGACCCTTTTAGATACGCCCGGGCACGTTGATTTTTCGGCGGAGATGGAGCGGACCTTACAGGTGCTTGACTATGCAGTTTTAGTGGTAAGTGCATCAGACGGAATACAGGGACATACAAAGACGCTCTGGAGGCTTTTAAAGTGCTATGATATACCGGTCTTTCTATTTGTCAATAAAATGGACCAGCCGGATGCGGATAAAGAGCAGATTTTAAAGGAACTGAAAAAGAATTTATCCGATGGCTGTATTGACTTTTCAAAACCGGACACGGAAGCCTTTTTTGAAGAAGTTGCCATGGAGGATGAGCAGGCAATGGATTCATTTTTAGAGACTGGGCTTGTGGAAGAGGATACGATAAAAGAACTGATTATAAGCAGGAGGGTTTTTCCGTGTTATTTTGGCTCGGCACTGAAAATGACAGGGGTTGCTGAATTTTTAAACGGTTACGACAGATTTACGATGCAGCCGGAATATCCCGATGAATTTGGAATGAAAGTATTTAAAATTGCAAGAGACGAAGACGGCAACCGGCTGACCTATGTTAAAGTGACCGGAGGCAGCTTAAAGGTCAAAGCTGTACTGAAAAACAAAATGGAAGGACAGGCATCTGAAGATGTCTGGGAGGAAAAGGTAAATCAAATCCGCATTTATTCCGGTAAAAAATATGAGACAGCAAATGAAGCCAAAGCCGGTGAAGTTTGTGCTTTGACAGGCTTAGAGCACACCTTCCCCGGACAGGGTTTTGGGGTGGAGGCACAGACAACGACACCACTGTTACAGCCGGTCATGAACTTTCGTATGATACTTCCGGAAGGGATACAGCCTGCCGTACTTTTGCCAAAGCTCAGAGAGTTAGAGGAGGAAGACCCGGAACTTCATATTGTATGGAACGAGGCATTGCAGGAAATAAATGTGCAGATTATGGGGGAGGTGCAGCTTGAGGTTTTAAAAAGCCTGCTTGAGGAACGTTACCAGGTGCAGGTCTCTTTTGATACCGGGGAAATTGTTTACAAAGAAACAATCGCGGATACGGTAGAGGGAGTGGGACATTTTGAACCGTTAAGACATTATGCGGAAGTGCATCTGCTTTTAGAGCCGGGAGAGATTGGAAGCGGAATTGAGATTGCGACAGACTGCAGTGAGGATTTACTGGATAAAAACTGGCAGCGTCTTATTGTTACACATCTGAAAGAGAGGGAGCACATCGGTGTGTTAACAGGTTCCCCGGTTACTGATATGAAAATCACAGTGATTGGCGGCAGGGCACACAACAAGCATACCGAAGGCGGAGATTTCAGACAGGCAACCTACCGGGCGCTCCGCCAGGGCTTAAAGCAGGCAGAGACGGTGCTTTTAGAGCCATATTATGAGTTTGTGTTAGAAGTGCCGCAGGAGGCAGTTGGCAGGGCGATGACAGACATCGAGAAAATGCACGGCAAATTTGAAGGACCTTATCCGGGAGAGCATTTTGTGACACTTCGGGGAATTGCGCCGGTTGCCTGCATTGGAAATTACCAGAGTGAAGTAACCGCCTATACCAAAGGTTATGGACATATCACATTAAATATGGCAGGCTATTATCCGTGCCATAATACTGGGGAAGTCGTGGCACAGACCGGCTATGACTCCGAGCGGGATTTAAGTAATCCGACCGGTTCTGTTTTCTGTGCGCATGGCGCAGGATTTTTAGTTCCGTGGGACGAAGTAAAAGATTACATGCATGTGGAAGGCAGACTTTTAAAAAAGCAGCCGGACAGTGTAAATGGGACTTCTTACCGGAAAAGAAGTTATGATATGGAGCACTGGATTGATACCGAGGAAATCGATGCCATATTAGAGCGGACGTATCATGCAAATAAGCATGATAAAGGGACAACAAAGAAATGGAAGCCGGCAAAAAAAATTACCGCACCGTCTGCAAGTGGACCGGTTATCAGGCGGCAGACTGCGGGCACAGAACAGTATCTTCTGGTCGATGGATATAATATTATTTTTGCCTGGGAAAAGTTAAATGAGCTTGCAAAAGTAAATATTGACAGCGCAAGAGGTGCGCTCTGTGATATACTGTGCAATTATCAGGGAATAAAAAAATGCAGTCTCATTGTCGTATTTGATGCCTACCGGGTGAAAGGACACCAGACAGAGATTTTTGATTATCATAATATTCATGTCGTTTATACAAAAGAGGCGGAGACAGCAGATGCCTACATTGAAAAATTTGCACATGAGAACGGCCGGAAATTTGATGTGACTGTTGCAACCTCGGACGGATTAGAGCAGATTATTATTACCGGACAGGGCTGCAAGCTCTATTCTGCGAGAGAATTCAAACAGATTGTGGAGGAAGCGGATGCTTCCTTGAAAGAACACATCGAGAGTATCAAAGATAATTCAAAAAACCGTCCGATGGAAGCAGCGTTAAAAGAATTAGGAAAAATACAATAGAAACGAGGAAGAATATGTTACCAGTTGATTTTTGTGAGCGTATGAAACAGATGCTGGGGGAAGGATATGAAGCCTTTATAAAAAGCTATGATTTACCGAAGTATCAGGCACTTCGTATCAATCCGCTAAAGGCAGAGAAAGAATTTTTTTTAAAACAGGCTCCTTTTTCATTAGAGAAGGTTCCGTGGGCAGAAGATGGCTATTATTATGGAGAAGAGGATTTTCCGGGAAAGCACCCTTATCATGATGCAGGGGTTTATTATATTCAGGAGCCGAGTGCGATGGCACCGGCAGAATATCTAGAGGTAAAACCGGGAGAGCGGGTGTTAGACTTATGCGCCGCACCGGGCGGAAAAAGTACACAGCTTGCGTGTAAGATGAATGGGGAGGGTCTTATTGTATGCAATGAGATACACCCTGCCCGGGCAAAGATTTTATCGGAAAATATTGAGCGTATGGGAATAAAAAACGCACTTGTGACGAATGAGACACCGGAGCGGTTAGCGGATAACTTCGTGGAATATTTTGACCGTATTTTGGTAGATGCACCGTGCTCCGGCGAAGGAATGTTCCGGAAAAATGAAGATGCCTGCGGGGAGTGGAGTCCTGCAAATGTCGAAAACTGTGCACAAAGGCAGGATGAAATTTTAGATTACGCAGCGCAGATGTTAAAACCGGGCGGAAGGCTGGTCTATTCGACCTGTACCTTTGCACCGGCAGAAAATGAAGGAAGCATCAGCAGATTTTTGGAAAGACATGAGGAATTTTTGATCGTCTGGGTGGAGAAAAAGGACGGAATGCAGGCAGGAGTGCCGGAATGGAGCCAAAATCCGGCGGAAAAAATCACGGATACCATAAGACTCTGGCCGCAGTATTTAAAAGGCGAGGGACATTATCTGGCTGTTTTACAGAAAGAGGGGACTTTGTCAAAAACTTATCAGGGAATTTGTAAAAATGGTATCCAGAAGGGGGGTTCAGAAAAAGAATGCAAAGAATTTTTTGCATTTGCAGAGGAAAATCTGAAAATAAAAATATCCGGCAGCTTTTTGAAGTTCGGGGACCAGCTGTATCTGATGCCAGAGGAGATGCCGTCCATTCACAAATTGAAGGTGCTTCGTCCGGGACTGCATCTTGGAACGATGAAAAAGAACCGCTTTGAACCGTCCCATGCATTGGCACTTTCCTTAAGACCGGAAGATGCCTTGCATGTGTGCAGCTTAAGCAGTGAAAGTAATGAAATCAAAGCTTATTTAAACGGACAGACACTTACTATGGAAGGAGAAAAAGGGTGGTATCTTGTCACTGTAGACGGCTATAGCATTGGCTGGGGAAAGCTTGCAGGCAGTATCTTAAAAAATCATTATCCGAAAGGACTGCGTAAAAATGGCTGAGAAACGTATGGGAAAGAACTTAAATCTTACAGAAGGAAATCCGTTAAAACTGATTTTACTCTTTGCAATCCCGGTTTTTTTAGGCCGTCTGTTTCAGATGACCTATAGTTTAGTGGATACCAAAATTGTCGGAAGTATATTAGGGGAGCAGGCGCTTGCGGCAGTCGGCTCGGTTTCTACCTTATATAATCTTTTAACCGGCATTTTCAGCGGATTTACGCTTGGCTTTTCCATTCTCATTGCACAGAACTTTGGAGCGGGGGAGGAGCAGACGTTAAAGAAAAATATGGCATCCTCCATTGTACTTGGAATGGCAACTGCAGTTGTGATAATTTTTGGGGTTGTCCTGTTTTTAAATCCGATATTAAAGGTAATGAATGTACCGGACGCTCAGCTTGTCATGGCGCATGACTATATATTAATACTGGTATGGGGCATGTTTATCACGCTCTGGTACAATCTGTGCGCGGATATGTTAAGGGCAATCGGGGATTCTGTGACACCGCTTATATTTTTAATCTTTGCAACCGTTATCAATATTATTTTAGATTATGCATTTATCGGGGCACTCGGGCTTGGCGTGGCAGGTGCCGGCTATGCGACGGTGCTTTCACAGTTTTTGTCAGCGGTTTTATGTCTGCTTCGGATAAAAAGAAGCTTTCCGGTGTTACATATCGCAAAAGAGCATTTTGTATTTGAAAAGAAAAGAATGGGGCTGCTTTATAAAAACGGGCTTGCCATGGCACTTATGTCCTCGCTGGTAAACTGCGGAACCGTTATTTTGCAGACCGGAATTAACAGGCTTGGAACCAATATTATTGTTGCACACACGGCGGCAAGAAAAGTGTTTGAAATATTCAGCCTGCCAGTCAGTGTATTCGGAGCGTCAATGGCGACTTACTGTGGACAGAATTACGGGGCAGGAAAGTATGACAGAATAAGGCAGGGATTAAAAGCGGTGCTTGGCATCGGCTGTGTATTCAGCATCATTATTTTTATCCTGTCGCACACTATTTCTCCGTACCTGATTTCTTTTATTGCCAGTTCAGATAATGAGGAGGTCATATAC
>CAKRCJ010000025.1 GCA_934307185.1 uncultured Roseburia sp. | reverse complement strand
GAGCCACCCAGCGTGAAGTAAAGCTTGAAATTACCGGTACGGCAGACGATAACCTGATTTCCTATCTGGATAATGTTTTATCCGGGTTAAAATCCGGTAAGGGAAGCTATAACCTTGTACGCATTAATGACCCGATTTACCAGAAAAACTTAGATATCCAGATGGAATACTGGGAACTTTTGAAAAATGAAATTTATGCAGTGCGCGAGAACGGTTACGAAGCAACGGACATTGTAGCAATGAGCGAGCTGTATTTTGGCTATGCAGACGAAACTGTATCCGCTGCGGAAAAGTATTCCGAAAAAATAGCCTACCATATCCGCCTGATTGAAGTAATTTCTGCCATTGATATGGTATCTTTAATTATATTTATTATTTTACAGCAAATGCAGGCTATTAAATCCGCCAGGGAAAACCGGCTATTATCGAAAAAAGCCTATCTGGATGTTCATACCGGTCTTCCAAATAAAAGCCGTTGTGAGGAGCTTTTGCACAATTCCGGTTTTATTACTGACCCGTTATGCTTTGTCATGTTCGACTTAAATAATTTAAAAGTCATAAATGATACGTTCGGACACGCTGCCGGAGATGCTTTAATTGCCGATTTTGCACGAATTCTGCGCAAGATCATTCCGGAAAAAGATTTCGTCGGCAGATATGGCGGTGACGAATTTATTGCCATTTTGTACGATGCAAAAGCAGAGGATGCCGAACAGCTTTTGGAAAATTTGTACAACACGATTAACCAGTACAATCTTTACAGCATGCAAAATCCAATCCAGTATGCTTATGGCTACAGTTTTTCTTTGGATTACAAGGACTGTACCCTCCGCACACTGCTCGATAAGGCAGACCATAAAATGTACTTAAATAAACAGGCATCAAAAAAAGAACGATAACTCCTATCGTTCTTTTTTGTATCCATTTTTACGGATTTGCAGTTCCATTTCCGTCTGTTCCGCCTGCACCGTTGGTGTTATCCACGTTTCCGCCTGTTGCATCATTTGTGAGATCATCCACACCATCTTCTACACCGTCAATGACATCTTTTCCGGCATCTCCGACTCCATCAACCACATCCTCTACTACGTTTCCATTGTCTTTATTATTTCCCATGTTATCTTCCGTTGTATCCATGTTGTTTCTGTCGTTTGTTCCTGCATCATTATTTAATCTGTTTTCTGTGTTTGTTGTTGTCCCATTTGTGCCGTTATTATTATCATTTGCCGTATTATTACCACAGCCGGAGACAGCACTTAAAGATAACGTCAGCAGCATTCCTGCCAAAAGTAATTTCCACTTTCTCATAGTCATTTCTCCTTTTCTTCCCGCAGATTATAATGTTTTCTGCTTTTCGAAAATAGTATGACCAACCTTTTTTTTCTTATACCTTTTTACTGGAAAATTTTTAAAACATGTATGAAATTAATGCTGCCTATTTATAATATCCCAGTTCCCTGGATAATTCCTCCTGCACTTTTTTCACGTCAACAGAAAGCTCCTCCACCCGTTCCCTTGTCATGCGGCTGACCGGACCGGAAATACTGAATGCGTATTTCACTTCTTTTCCATAGCCATGCAGGCAGGCAGCGATACAGCGGACGCCCTCTTCATTTTCTTCATCATCAAGTGCATATCCATTCTTTTTTACTTCCTCTAAAACCTTTAGCATCTCATCAATATCTGTGATGGTTTTCTCTGTTTTTTTCTCAATAATGCTCTCATTCCAAATCTGTTTTACTTCTTTCTCCGGAAGAGTAGCCATGATTGCTTTTCCTACACCGGAGCAGTACATCGGATGAACCATTCCGACATGGGATACCATTCGGATTGTACCGACCTTTGCTTCAATTTTGTAAATATATAAAATATTATTTCCATCACGCTGGACTAAATGCACCGCTTCGCCGCTGATGTCGGAAAGACGTTCCATGTATGGCTTTGCAATCTGTAAAATATCGGTACGCTCCAATATTTTTCCTGCCATGCTCACAATTTTATAAGAAAGCATATACTTTTGTGTTGTCTCATCCTGTTTTGCATATCCCATATAAATCAATGACATCAACAGTCTGTGTACCGTGCTTTTGTGAAGTCCAAGCTCGGCGCTAATCTCCATCAATCCCATCTCTCCATTTTCTGCCAACATTTCAAGTACATGAAAAATACGCTCTGCCGACTGCACCGGATTTTTGCTTTCTTTTACTTCTTCCATTCCATGTTATCCTTTCCAAATAATTTAAGTTTCATATTTCAGATTACTGTTCCATATTGTGGAACTATCCGATATAATAACAGCTTCCATAAGAAAAGTCAAGAAAAGAGGATTGACAAGCTTTTTTATGATGTTATAATAAAGCTGTACCATTTCATGAAACATTGTTTCGTATTATGGAACACATGAGCAGGCAGATATTTTTTATGAAACCTGTCATTATTTCAGAACCTAATCATCCGTTTCGGATGATAAAATATGAACAAATAAGGAGAATAATTATGAACAAAGTATTAGAAGAGATTTCCAAAATCGGTATTGTACCTGTTATCGCATTAGACCATGTAGAGGACGCTGCTCCTTTAGCAAAAGCTTTATGTGATGGTGGACTTCCATGTGCAGAAGTAACTTTCCGTACAGCAGCTGCTGAGGAATCTATCCGTATTATGGCAGAGCAGTTCCCTGAAATGTTAGTTGGTGCTGGTACTGTTCTTACAACAGAGCAGGTTGACCGCGCAGTAAACGCTGGTGCAAAATTCATCGTAAGCCCAGGCTTAAATCCAAAGGTTGTAAAATACTGTGTAGAAAAAGGTATCCCTGTAACACCTGGATGCTCTAACCCAAGTGATGTAGAAGTTGCAATCGAGCTTGGTCTTGATGTTGTTAAATTCTTCCCTGCTGAAGCAGCCGGCGGATTAAACATGATTAAATCCATGGCAGCACCTTACACAAATATGAAATTCATGCCAACCGGCGGAATTAACGCAAAGAACATCACAAGTTACCTTGACTTCAACAAGATTATCGCATGCGGCGGTTCCTGGATGGTAAACAAAGACCTCGTTGCAGCAAAAGACTGGGCAGGTATCACAGCTCTTACAAAAGAGGCTGTATCTACTATGTTAGGCTTCAAACTTCTTCATGTTGGTGTAAACAATGCCTCTGAGGAAGCTGCTGCTTCTGAGTCTGCAAAATTCGCTACTTTACTTGGACAGGATGTAAAAGTTGGCAACAGCTCTATGTTCGTTGGAACATTAATCGAAATGATGAAAAATCCTGGACGTGGAACAAACGGACACATCGCAATCCAGACAAATTACCTTGCACGCGCTATCTACCACTTAGAGAAACGCGGATTTGTATTTGATGAGACTTCTTTCAAATACGATGCAAAAGGAAACATCACTGTTGCTTACTTAAAAGACGAAATCGCTGGTTTCGCTGTACATTTCAACCAGAAATAATTTTTTAAGGGAGAACGGCTATGACAGATTCAAATTGCGCATATTGTATGGAAGGTGAACTTGTAGCACAGTTCGGTATTAAAATCTGCGAGTTAAAGACTTCCAAAGTATATTTATTCAAAGAGCAGAGCCACAAAGGACGTGTTATTGTAGCACACAAAAAGCATGTCAGTGAAATCGTGGAATTAACCCCGGAAGAACGCGCTGATTATATGGAAGACATCAACCATGTAGCAGAAGCACTCCATAAAGCATTCCACCCACAGAAGATTAACTACGGTGCTTACGGAGACACAGGACATCACCTTCACTTCCATCTTGTACCAAAATATACAGATGGCTATGAATGGGGCGGCGTATTCGCCATGAACCCTGGTGAGAAGTTCTTATCTGAGGAAGAATATACTGCTTTAATTGAGGAAATTAAGAAATATTTGTAATAAATTTATTCCCTTTTTATGGAAAAGAAGCTGCAATCCCTTCGCAGCTTCTTTTCTTTTATTCGTTTGTACGGTATAATTCTGTCAGGGCTTTTTTTACAAACTTTCAATTGTGTAGAAGATTAGGGTATCAAACTTATTCATCAAAGAAGGAGAACTACATGCGAAATATTATAGATATTAATTCTGACTGGATTATTTCCACAGAAGACAACGACAACCAACAGTTTGTCCACAAAAGAATACTCCCATTAAATAAGGAAGAAGAATACTGTTACTATCTGGAATTTATCAGTGCTGCACCATCTGTGGAGATATTTTTTAATCAGGAAAAAATTGGTACACATCATGGTACATTTACTCTTTTCCGCATTGATGTCACAAATTATGTTGTGAATGGGGATAACGAACTTGATATTGCCTGTGAAAAAGATTTTCCATGCCAGTACGCAAGCCTTATTATTGTTGAAAAAGAGCACTTTGCCTTAGACCATTACGGTGATTTTGGTCTGACAGTAACACCGCTTGAAATCACTCCTTCGCTGGCACGTATCCGCATTGCCGCCAATACAGTTAATTTACCGGAAAATGCAATGATTTCCTATATGGTACTTACCACAACCGGAACGATGCTCACCAATAAGAATGTAGCTGCCTCTTCCCCGGAATATATCTGTCAGCTTACTAATCCATGCCTTTGGAATGGAAAAATTTCTCCAAAGCTTTATATTGCTGTCGCAGGTCTTATTATTGACGGCGTCACCATAGACCAGGTTGTCCTGCCATTTGGTCTGCGCAATGTTTCCATGCAATCGGATAAAAATATTATGGTAAACGGCACATGCGTTCCTTCTGACAATCTTCTAACAACGCTAGAAACCGACCCGTTCGTCTATGATGATATGGACGAAGCCGGTGCTTATGTATGTGTGGATTTCACCGAACTTTGCAGTGCAAGTAAAGACGAAACCGACTGTAAAAATCAGCTTACGGAATATATTTTCCAGAACTATTTTCACCCATCCATCCTCTGCTGGAAACTCCCTGAGGAATATGCGGAATTCAGCGAACTTATCCGCTCGTTAGATTTTACCCGTCCGGTGCTGTTTTAAAAATATTTCCGCGAAATGGATTTTTTATCCGGGAATTCTCTTACAAAACAATATAAAAACAGAGTATCCAATTGTTCCATAACCAAAACTTTTAGATACTCTGTTTTTTCCACTGATATGCAAACATCAGTTCACCGCCTCACACGCCTTGTCAAATTCTACCCGGACTTCTGTCATCAAATCTGGCAGATTATCTATAGTATCATTCCGTATCGCAGAGACCACTGCCGAACAGGCTCCGAATAATTCCATCATGCCAAGTGTTCCTGCGACTCCTTTTAACGCATGAACTGCCTCTAATACATCACTGTTTCTTCCATCAGCAAGTGCTGCTTCCCCGATTTCCAGATGATTATCCTCTGCAAATTTTTTCATAAACTTTTCATATAATGCTTCATTTCCTGCAAAACGTTTAATTGCATTTTCGTAATCAATGCCATATTTTTCTAATTTTTCTTTATCCATGTTTATTACTCCCTGTAAAATGATTACAGGAACATTATACTACTTTTGTTTTATTTTGTAACCGCGGAAACATTTTCTTTGCCAAATCTTTATTTCTTCATTTTGGGCTGAAAAATTATACTCGCAATATAGGAAAAAATCAGTGCCGCTGAAATTCCTACCGCACTCGCTTTAAAACCTCCCATGAAAATCCCAATAAAGCCATTTTCATCGACAGCCTCTTTTACGCCCTTCCATAGCGTATTTCCAAAGCCTAACAGCGGAACACTTGCTCCTGCCCCTGCAAATTCCAGAAACGGCTCATAAATCTGTACTGCACCAAGCAATGCCCCAAGGCAGACAAGCATTACCATAATTCTTCCCGGAAGCATTTTTGTTTTTTCCATGAGTATCTGTACAATTGCACAGATAAGACCACCCACCCAGAATGCATTCATATAATCCATTGTTTTCCCCCTTCTTAATATTTGTATCAAATAGGCGTTTACGAAACATGCTCTATCACGACCGCATGAGCAATCCCCGGCACGGTCATTCCTTCATTAAAAGATACCGTGGAAAGCAGCGCACCGGTTGGAACAAACAAAATTCTTTTTAGAGTTCCATCCTCTATCTGCTTTAAAAAATAAGCACTTAATGTCACTGCTGAACAGCCGCAGCCAGAACCGCCTGCACCGGTATTCTGCTGCTTGGAATTAAATATTTCAATTCCGCAATCTGTATGGACTTTACTGATGTCATAACCGTCTTTTAAAAGCAGGTCGATTAAAATTTCACGTCCGACTGTTCCCAAATCTCCCGTAATAATTTTATCGTAGTCTTTTTCAGAGCGCCCGAAATCCTTAAAGTGCTGCAATATCACATCTTTCGCTGCCGGGGCCATGGCAGCTCCCATGTTCATGGAATCTTTGATACCAAAATCCACAATTTTTCCGGTTGTAACGCCGGTGATTTTTGCAATTCCTTTTTCTTTTCCAAGCACAAAAGCAGCACTTCCGGTTACTGTCCAGGTTGACGACAATGGACGTTGGTTTGCATATTCAAGTGGGAAACGGAATTGTTTCTCTGCACTTGCAAAATGGCTGGAGGTCATTGTCACCACATGGTCCGCGTAACCGGCAGCAACACACATTGCGCCAAGTGACAAAGACTCTCCGCACGTAGAACAAGCACCATAGAGTCCGAAAAGCGGCACCTGGAAGTCAAGCACACCAAACGAGGTCGCAATGGTCTGTCCTAACAGGTCTCCTGCGAAAAGATAGCGGATATCGTCTTTTTTTAAGCCGGCTTTCCCGACTGCCATCGTAAATGCTTCCTTCTGTAACGTGCTCTCCGCTTCCTCCCACGTATCCTGACCGAATTTGTCATCTTCCCCAACTACATCAAAGCAGCCGCCTAATGGGCCTTCGCCTTCCTTTTTTCCTACAATACTGGCAGTGCTGATAATAAAAGGAGCCTCTGTAAAACAGAGGCTCTGCTGTCCCTTCTGCATACTTTTCTCCACACTTTCTTTTTGTTTTAGTATGCATCGGGGATGGTTTTCTTATTCATTTATTTGAAATATACTTACGCTTTTACTTTTTCAATCTCCTGAATCATAAGCGGTACAATTTCATAAAGGTCTCCGACAATTCCGTAATCTGCTACTTCAAAAATCGGAGCATCTTCATTGGTATTTACCGCAATGATAAGCTCAGAGTCCTGCATTCCGGCTTTGTGCTGGATTGCACCGGAAATACCAAGCGCAACATATATTTTTGGACGTACTGTTTTTCCGGTCTGTCCAACCTGATGGTCAGAAGTAAGCCAGCCTGCATCAGTAACGGCACGGGAAGCACCAACTACACCACCGCCAAGAGCATCGGCAAGCTGTTTTGCATATTCGATACCTTTTTCCGGGTTTTTGCTGATACCGTTTCCGACAGAAACGATAACCTCTGCGCCAAGTAAATCGACCATTTTTCTGGTCTCTTTGACTACTTCGATTACTTTTGTTCTTAAATCACTGTCAGAAAGACTGACTGCTACGTTTTCGATTTCTACTGCATCTGCTTTTGTCTGGTCAAAAGGAGCTTTCTTTAAAACACCCGGGCGAACCGTTGCCATACATGGACGGAACCTTGGACAGATAATGGTAGCCATCATGTGTCCGCCAAATGCCGGACGTGTCATTTTCATATTTTTGTCTTCCATATCAAACTTTACAGAATCAACATCAATGGTAGATGCCTCTCTTAAAAAGTCTGTGTAAATATCCATATTGATATCCAGGTGTGTACAGTCTGCACAAAGTCCGGTATGTAATCTTGCTGCAACACGAGGTCCCAAATCACGACCGATGTTAGATGCGCCTACAAGGAAAACCTCCGGTTTTTTATCCATGATTATATCACAGATTACTTTTGTATATGCGTCTGTTGTATACACGGCAAGTCTTTCATCAGATGCTACAATAATCTTGTCTGCACCATAGCCGCCAAGTTCTTTTGCAGCACTTTCAATTCCGTCTCCGCCAAGTAACAGTCCGACAAGCTTGGAACCTCGTTCATCTGCAAGTTTTCTTCCTTCACTGATAAGTTCAATATCTGTGCTCATAAGCCTGCCTTCACGCTGCTCACAGAACACCCAGATATCGCTGAATTCTTCTATTGCTGCACTATTAAATGCCATATCTTTCTCCTCCTTAGATTACGTGCTTTTTGGCAAGACTTTCTGCCAGCTCTTTTACCATTTCTTCATTGGAACCTTTTAACATCTTTCCTGCACCTTTCTGTGGTGGTGTGAAAGAACGGAAAATGTTTGTAGGAGAACCTTTTAAACCAATAGTTGTCGGGTCGATTAACGGTTCATCTTTTAAAGCTTCATAATCTAATACGGTAAATGGTTTCTGGTAGCATTCAAGTATTCCTTTTACAGTCATATAACGTGGCTGGTTTAATTCTTTTACACATGTAATAAGACATGGTGTCTGTACCTCAACTGTCATATATCCATCTTCTAACAGACGTTTTACAGTAAGGGTATTTCCGTTTTTATGGATTTCTGCTGCATAAGTAACCTGTGGAATGTTTAATTTTTCTGCAATCTGTGGTCCTACCTGTGCAGTATCTCCATCAATTGCCTGACGTCCACAGAAAATAACATCTTCTGGTCCTACGCCAAGATTAGAAAGTCCACCTGCAATAATCTGGGAGGTTGCAAATGTATCCGAACCTCCGAACTCACGTCCGGAAATTAAAACTGCGTCATCTGCTCCCATTGCGATACACTCTCTTAACATTCCTTCTGCTGGTGGTGGTCCCATGGAAACAACTGTCACCTGACAGCCTGTCTCATCTTTTAATTTTAAAGCGGCTTCTACTGCTGCCAAATCGTCCGGATTTGTAATGGTTGCCATAGATGCACGGTCAAGCGTACCGTTTGCGTTTACAGCAACTTTTCCAGAGGTATCCGGAACCTGCTTTACACATACATATATTCTCATTTCAATTACTCCTTTTTATTTACTTTAACTCTAGGATTATTTTAACAGACTTCTTGAAATTACAATCTGCTGTACCTGGCTTGTTCCCTCGTATAAGGTCATGACACGGGCATCTCTGTAAAGTCTCTCTACTTTGTAATCTTTGATAAATCCATATCCGCCATGAATTTGAATTGCTTTCGCGCAGACGCGGTTTGCCATCTCAGAAGCATAGTATTTTGCCATGGAGCACTGTGTGGAAGCATCTTTTGCATCCATATCCTTTGCCTGTGCTGCACTGTAAATTAGGTTTCTTGCTGCTTCAATTTCAGTTGCCATATCTGCAAGCATAAAGCTTACACCCTGGTTATAGCTGATTGGTTTTCCGAACTGTTTTCTCTCTTTTGCATAAGCAATTGCTTCTTCTAACGCACCCTGTGCGATACCAAGGGACTGTGCTGCAACACCGAGACGTCCACCGTCAAGTGTTTTCATTGCAACGGCATAACCTTTGTCTAAAGGTCCTAATAAGTCGCTCTTATGAACGCGGACATTTTCAAAAACAATATCACTGGTCGGATATCCGTTAATTCCCATCTTAGGTTCCGGTTTTCCACAGGATACACCTTCTAAATGCATATCTACGATAAACATGGAAATTCCTTTTGCCCCTTTTAATTCCGGGTTTGTTCTTGCATACACAATCGCATAATCAGCAATCGGTGCTCCGGAAATAAAGCATTTACGTCCGTTTAATACATAGTAATCTCCGTCTGCTGTTGCCCTTGTTGTCATGCTTCCCGGGTCAGAACCTGCTCCCGGTTCAGTCAGTGCAAACACAATATGTTTTTCTCCTTTTGCTGCAGGAGTTAAATATTTTTCAAGCTGTTCTTTATTGCCACACTGTAACAGTGGTCCACCACCAAGGGAGTTTGGTGTATTGGCATAAATTGCAAGTACCGGACACACGCGTGCAAATTCTTCATTCATCAGTGCGTAAGCGAGATAATCACCGCCCTGTCCGCCATATTCTACCGGGATTTTTGTTCCTGCAAAACCATATTTTGCAATTTTTTTCCAGATGTCCCAGTTAAATTCTCCTTCTCTGTCTAACTGCTCCTGAATTTCTGTTGTAAATTCAGTCTCCGCGAAGTTGCGGAAGTTCTTTCTCATCAGTTCATGTTCTTTTGAAAGAATCATTTTTTACCTCCTTATAAAGAATGCGGAAAACCGCATAAATCTATTTTATTTGTGAGTGCGAACACTCTCATTTGCTCTTTTAACTCACCTATTTTTATCTTATTGCTGGAATTCATGGGAAGCTTTTCAAAAAAAGCAATATACCGTGGGACTTTATACGCCGCAAGATACTTTTTGCAATGCTCCACTACTTCTTTTTCTGTGAGCTGACAATTATTTTTCAAAACAATGCAGGCTGCAATCTCCTCCTGCAAAACTGCCTGTGGGACACCGACTGCCTTGACGTCACTTATCTGTGGCAGCATCCGGATACATTCTTCAATCTCCACCGGGCTGATGTTTTCGCCGCCGCGGATAATCATCTCCTTAATTCTGCCGTTTATATGTATTCTGCCGCTGTCATCTACAAATCCAAGATCCCCGGTATGAAGCCATCCATCCTCTGTCAGTGTTTCCTTTGTGTCTTTCTCCCTGCGGAAATAACCCTGCATTACATTAAATCCACGGACACCAATTTCTCCTTTCGAAAAAAAAGTACCTTTCGTGCAGACTGCACTGCGTTTATCCCCGGCAGAGCTTATATATTTTACATGTGTTTCCCCAGGCTTTTCCATGCCTAGCACCCTGCCATCCGGTTTTATGACATTGCAGTGATAAATATTCTGCTCTCCCCAAGCTCCCCAGACACATACCTCAATGTATGGTATGAGAAAACCTGCATTATCACATTTCTGTTCGATTGTCTCATCATATTCTGAAAAACTGACTCCGGGTGAAGTCTCCGTCTGCCCGTAGGACATCAAAAGCTTTTCCATTCCCAGCTTTTCACATATCATCCTGTAATCAGCTGCCGAAAGCGGCGAGCCTGCAATAATGCCGGATCTTAAACTGTCAAGCTTAAATTCATCAAAACGTCTGTTATGCACCATGGCAAGAAACATCGAAGGAACCCCATTTAACACGGTGCATCCATGATTTTGTATTCCCTCTAATGCATCAATAGTCCGGTAATACTTCATAACGTAAAGACAGCATCCGGTTATGATACTTCCGAGCAGACAGCTTGTCATTCCGAAACAGTGGAAAAGTGGAACCATGACACATATTTTGTCTTCTTTTTCCCAGTGCATTGCTTTTGCAGTAAGCACTGCATCGTTTACAAGATTATAATGGGTAAGTAATACGCCCTTTGGAAGGGCAGTTGTTCCCGATGTAAACAACATACATGCGGTATCTTTACAATCGGGAAGCTGCTTTAAGCTGCGGATTTTCTCCTCCTTGGCTTTGGTTAATTCTGCTGCGCCTTTCTTCATAAAGTCCACAGCCTCTTTTAACTCAATCGGAATTGTCTGCTTTAAATGCAGCGTTGTGGAAATATCCGCATCCGCAAGTATTTTTGTCAGGTCCGCATTTTTAAATTCCTCTCCATAAAACAGATATTCCACATCGGAATAAGAGATAATTTTATGAAGCTCATCTGCCAGATAGCCTGGATTAATCAATACGGCTGTTGCACCTATCTTTTGAAGACCTAAAAACACGATTATCCACTGAAGATTATTACCACACCATATTCCGGCTCTTGTTCCTCTTTTTATTCCAAGAAAATCAAACCTCCAGACAAGCCAGTCGGACAGTCTGTCTAACTCCTGCCAGGAAATCACTTCTCCTTCAAACTCAACGGCAGGTGCGTCCGGTGTAAGACTCACTCTGTATTCAAAACATTGTGCGATTGTTTTTTCTATTAATCTGTCACTTTCTAAAATGATGTTTTGTTCCATATCTGCCTCTTGTTAACTTGTCGACAAGTTTGTTGTATATATAATAACAGCCTCCGTGCAATTTGTAAAGTAGAAAAGGCATTTCTTTTATCAATTTCTGCAACTTTTTGTCACAAAATTCACAAATGAAATGCCTTAACTTAAATTGAAAGTTTATGCAGTAAAAATTTTATTATCTTACATCATCATCGATTGGCTCTACTTTTAATGCAATCATAGCGATAAGTCCTGCTGCTGCAATTACTGCCATTGCTGCATATGCCATCCAGTAGCTTACGTTATGTCCGATAATGAATACGACGGTAATGCCGACACCAGTCATAAGAGAGTTCAAAGGCTGGATAACACGGAATGCATTCTGGAAATCGTATCTTCCCCAGATTGCTGATGTACAGGAAGCCATCAGGTTTGAAGAACCTCCTAACATACATGCTAAAATCGGGAGTGAAATAAAATGTAATGGACGGAACGGTGTCAGGTTAAATACAACAGCGATTAATGCGGCTGCGTTTACGATAACTCCTGCTTTCTTTGTTCCAAATCTGACGTCTAACCAGCCGACAATCATGGAACCCGGAATTGCAAGTACACCGGAAACAGCAAGCATTACCATAATGGTTCCCATCTCATAACCCTGCTCAAGGAATTTTCCAACGAAGTTAGACATAATTCCCATGGAGAGGAAGCCTGTTGCTCCTACTGCAACCCATAAAACCCACATACGGCCTGTCATAAGACATTTCTTTACGGTCCATTTTGAATTTTTCAAATACTCAAGATTTTCTTTATGTTTTTTCTTTTCTGTTTCAAAATCAAACTCTTTATTGTTGTCCGGATATGAACCAACTTCTTCCGGGAAGTCTCTTACAACAAGTAAAATAACAACACCAAGAACCAGAGCAATAATTCCTACAATTCTAAAATACATTTCCGGGTGTCCTGTTCCTGCAAACATGCCACAGAAATTAGCGGTTGTTGCTGCGGAAAGTGGAAATCCTGCGGTTGCAATACCAAGCGCAGCACCTCTTTTGGTCGGGAACCAGTAAGCAAGTACCTGATAGCTTAAAAGCATTGCAGATGCTAATGTACATGCATAACAGACAAAATATCCGATTGCAAAAACTGGAAATGTCTTTCCTGTAGACCAGATAATTGCAAAAATACCTGTGATAAACATGGAAACGGACCACATTTTTGATGCTGTGGAAACAGACATCAGTTTGCCCCAGATAATTGAGGTAACAATACCAACAAACGCTGCAATCGTTGGAAGTGTTGCAATTGCATTCGCATCAATCTGATAAATTCCGGCATATGCGTCCGGCATTACATTAATCATATCCGATGTAAGTGCGGAATACATGTAACATGATAAAAATGAAAGGATAACCATAAGAAATCCTCTGCCTCCAAGATTGAAGGCACCTGTTTTTTTGTTGTTCATAAAAACCTCCTAAACATCCTCTAGTATTTTAAAGATTGTCATTTTTTTAACAACCTTATGTAGATTATTGTAAACTAGTTGACAAGTTTTGGCAAGCTTTATTGTGCATTTTGCTTATACCTTTATCTGTATATGTTCAATAATTATAAGTTATAACCAATTATAATAGAATAAAGAATGTGCCTTAGCGCATCCTCGCGGAGCGTTTTTTACTTTACAGGAAAGCAATTTCCTATAAAGTAAAATAGGGCTGCCCTCTGAGCAGATATTTCTATCTTTTCAGATGGCAGCCCCACACTGTGTTGTCTTTCCTGTTATGTATTCTGTACCGAATATTCGCATGTAACAGACACTTTTAGTTGTCTACTTGTTGACTAGACGACTAAAAAAATTATTTGGATGGAGATGGTGTAGGCTCACATACTGCTGTGTAATATGCCTTTCTTCTCTTAAACTCTTCATCTTTTCCGAGGTTCATAAGACGTCCCTCATTCTCAAAGATATCATCTCCATGAAGTTTTTTACCGGAAATAATATCATGTGCTTTATGCTCATCTTCCGGAGCAAATTTGAATTTGAATGCACCGTCCACGATTTCAAGTGTTCCCTCAAGTCCGCAAAGCTCACATACACATTTTGTTGTTCCTGGATAAATGTAGAAGTTATTTCCCTGGCAGTGTGGACATGCTCCTTCTTTTCCTTTCCAGTAGGACTTATTGTTCTCTGCAACCGGAATCTGCATTTTTGCATTGTCTTCCATTACTTCTTTTGCAGCTTCTACAAGGTTACGTCCAATCTGCTGCATACGCTCGATTTTATCATCCTGCATGATAACGTCTTTGCACCAGGAGAAGAATTCATTGTCTACTACTTTCCATGCCGGGCTCATTGCAAGCATTGCATGGTCTGTCTCTACACGTACTGCCCAGTCAGAACCACCAATTCCTACAAAAGAAACAGGTTTCTGTCTGAAGTATTTCGGGTCAAGTCCCTGTCCTGTTTTCTCAAGCATCTGGAAATTTGCGCCAAGCATCATTCCTGCATCATGTCCCGGTCCCATTCTGTCTGTAATTGCATGGAATAATCCGGATGCACCTGATTCAAAAATAGGGTCTACAAATAAAACACCGTCTGCTTCTACCATTTTCTCATAGAATGCTTTGTAGTCGTCTTTCTGTGTACAGACCATTCCTTTTCCCATAACAAGTGCGCGTGAACATGCTACACATCCGGAACAGTATTTGATATCCCAGTCAAATAAATGGATAAATTCAATCTCTGCTCCCTCGTTCTTTGCGGCTTCAAGTGCAACTCTGCACATCGTGTCGTTGTTACCGTTTTTTGTTCCTAAAGAAACACCTAAAATTTTCATTTTGTTCTCCTTCTGCCATCAGGCGGTGAAAAATCTTTGTTAATTTTTTCACGTTGTTGTTATCTCTATTTTATCATACAAAACAGCATCTGCCTAATTCCAAAAGTGTTATATATATCCATACATAAAGTTATAAGTCGGGGCACAAATTGCTTTTTTCATTGTTTCAGTTTAAAAAATACTGTGCTTCCTTTTCTTTTAAGCCCTTGCTGTAACGGTTCACCGTATCCAGATGATTGTGCAGGCATTCCCTCGCAGCTGCGCCGTCTCCGGCTTCTATTGCGCAGATAAGGCTTTCATGCTCTTCTGTAATCTCTGTCAGCCTCTGTTTTGTCCGGATTTCAAAATTTCTCCATCTTCTAATGTGGATATAAGGCTCTGTAATCAGCTTCGTCACATTTGGCCGTCCGATTGTATCTAAAAGCGTCTCATGAAAAATGTTATCCAACGCATAAAATTTT
>CAKRCJ010000024.1 GCA_934307185.1 uncultured Roseburia sp. | reverse complement strand
CGTAATGATTGCCTTTTCCACAAACTGCACAATTTGCCATTTGCTTTGCACCTCCTCGCATCTTTCTAAGCCTATATATTGAACAGGCTCACAACATGATTTATTTTATCAGATGAAATAAGATAATGCAAGTAAAAATTAAAAAAAATATAAAAAATATAATTTATGACTATGAATTTTACAAAAAGCGGTTATAATAGACACTAAACTAGCGTTATTATGTGTGAGGAATTGCGAATTTATGTATCGGGACTGATTTTACTTCAGAGTTATGTATCGCGGATTTTCACAAATAAGAAAGAAAGGCATGGTTAATGAATATGAATGGACAGATGGAGACCAAATTCGGAAAGGTTACAATAGACCCGGAAGTAATAGCAACTTATGCAGGTTCTGTTGCGGTTGAATGCTTTGGTATCGTAGGCATGGCTGCTGTAAATATGAAGGATGGACTTGTAAAATTATTAAAGAGAGATTACCTGACACATGGTATTAACGTGTCTGTGAATGAAGAAAATAAAATCATAATTGATTTTCATGTTATCGTATCTTACGGTGTAAGTATCAGCACAGTAACAGATAACCTGATTGAGACCGTTCGTTATAAGGTGGAGGAATTCACAGGAATGGAAATTGAAAAGATAAATATTTACGTCGAAGGCGTGCGCGTAATTGATTAAGGAGGACTTTAGAAGTGGAAATCACTACAATAAATGCTGAACTGTTTGCTAAGATGTTTTTAGCAGGCGCAAAGAATTTAGAGGCCAAGAAAGAATGGATTAATGAATTGAACGTATTCCCTGTTCCGGATGGCGACACAGGAACAAATATGTCAATGACAATCATGTCTGCTGCAAAAGAGGTGACTTCGATTGAAAGTCCGACCATGGCTTCTTTAGCAAAAGCAATTTCTTCCGGTTCATTACGCGGAGCAAGAGGTAATTCAGGTGTTATTTTATCCCAGTTATTCCGTGGATTTACAAAGGTAATTGCAGAATATGACGAGCTTAATGTTCAGATATTATCCGATGCATTCCAGAAGGCAACAGAGACTGCTTATAAGGCAGTTATGAAGCCAAAGGAAGGTACTATTTTAACCGTTGCCAAGGGAATGTCCGACAAAGCGGCTGAGTTAGGAGAAGAGACAGACGACTTAATTCATTTTTGTGAAGAAATTATCAAAGAAGGTGACCATGTATTAAGCAAAACACCGGATATGCTTCCTGTATTAAAACAGGCAGGCGTAGTTGATTCCGGCGGACAGGGATTAATGCAGGTATTAAAAGGAGCATTTGATGCACTTTCCGGAAAAGAGATTGATTATACAATCGAGACTGCGGCCGCAAAAAGCAGTGAAGGAACATCTTCTAATTCTTACATTGATGCACAGGCAGAGCAGGAGATTACATTTACTTACTGTACACAGTTCTTAATTATGTTAGAGCATCCATTTACAGAAAAACAGGAAATGGATTTTAAGAGTTATTTAGAGTCTATCGGTGATTCTATCGTTGTTGTTGCAGATGATGAGATTGTAAAGGTTCATGTACATACCAATGACCCTGGTATGGCAATGCAGCGCGGTCTGACTTACGGAAGTCTTACAACTATCATTATTGAGAATATGCGTTTAGAGCGTGACGAGAAGATTTCTGCAATGAAGGAAAAAGAAATGCAGAGTACCCAAAATGCAGAGAAAGAAATGAAGGCTGCTGAGGAGAAAGAGGAAGCTGTTCCGGCAGAAGAGAAGGAAATGGGCTTTATCTCTGTAAGTATTGGCGAGGGAATTAACGAAATCTTTAAAGGACTTGGTGTGGACTACATTATCGAAGGTGGTCAGACAATGAACCCAAGTACAGAAGATATGCTTCTTGCCATTGATAAAGTAAATGCAAAAAATATTTTTATCCTTCCGAATAACAAGAATATCATTATGGCAGCAAACCAGGCGGCTTCTTTAACAGAAGATAAGAATATTATTGTTATTCCTACAAAAACAATTCCACAGGGGATTACTGCACTGGTAAATTATATTCCGGACAGTACACCGGAGGAGAATGCCGGACGTATGTCAGAAGAAATCCAGCTTGTGAAAACAGGCCAGGTTACTTATGCAGTACGTGATACCGTTATTGATGACAAAGAAATCAAACAGGATGATTTCATGGGTATCGGTGACAAGGGAATTCTTTCGGTTGGAACTGACATGGAAAAGACGGTTCTTGAGATGATTGGTGAAATGGTGGATGAAGAGTCAGCAATTTTAAGCATTTATTATGGTGAAGAAATGAATGAGGACGCTGCCAATGCCATTGCAGAAAAAGTAGAAGATGAATATCCTGAAATTGAAGTTGAAGTTCATTATGGCGGACAGCCAATTTATTATTATGTTATTTCCGTAGAATAGGGAGTCATCAGAATTTTATTAAGGTAGATTATGAGGTTAAATTCATCTATTAAAGAGATAAAAGGGGTTGGGGAGAAATCTTCAGCCCTTTTTCAAAAAGTAAATATTGAAACAGTGCAGGATGCCATTCTTTTTTATCCAAGAACTTATGTTCAGTTTCCGCCAGTGAAGCATGTAGATGAGGTGGCGGATGGCGAGATGGCTGCGGTATTTGGACAAATCAGGCAGACACCGGTTGTAAAACGGGTGCGGAGTATGCAGATTACGGTTACTTCCATTTCAGAATTAGGAAAACGTCTGGAACTGGTATGGTTCCGGCTTTCTTATATAAAAAACAGCCTTCATGCAGGGGAAAGCTATATATTTTATGGAAAAGTGCAGCGCAAAAACGGCAGGCTTGTGATGGAACAGCCAGCCATTTATTCTGTGTCTAAATATGAGAAAATGGAGAAACAGCTTTTACCGGTTTACAGTCTGCCAAAAGGACTTTCCAACCAGCTTATGATAAAAACAGAGCGGGCTATTTTAGATGAGGAGCAGTTATTTAAAGATTACATTCCGGCAAGGCTCCGCGAAAAGCATCAGCTCTGCGAATATAATTATGCGATAAAACAAATTCATTTTCCGGACAGCATGGATACGTTAATCGAAGCAAGAAAACGTCTGGTGTTTGATGAACTGTTTCTTTTTATTCTGAATCTCCAGTATCAGAAAGAGAAAAAGGAAAAAGACAGAAATCTTTTTTCGTTCCAGTCAGATAATTTTATGGAAGATTTGATAAAAAAACTTCCATATGAACTTACGGGAGCACAGATACGCGCATTAAACGATGTAAAGCGGGACATGCGCAGTGATTATGTCATGCAGCGGTTAATTCAGGGAGATGTTGGCTCAGGAAAGACGATTATTGCATTTCTTGCCATGGCAGATGCAGCGCATAATGGCTGCCAGTCTGCAATTATGGCGCCGACGGAGGTGCTTGCGAAACAGCATTTTGACTCCTTTACAGAAATGTGTGAGCAATTCGGACTGTCGTTTCCGATTATATTAATCACAGGCTCCATGACGGCAAAGCAGAAAAGAGAGGCTTATAAAAAAGTTCTGGAGGCTCCGGACGCACTCATTATCGGAACCCATGCGCTCATCCAGGAGAAAGTCATTTACAATCACCTTGCACTGGTAATTACAGACGAACAGCACAGGTTTGGTGTCAGACAGCGTGAGGTATTTTCTGAAAAAGGGGAAAAGCCACACGTTCTTGTCATGAGTGCTACGCCAATTCCAAGGACACTGGCGATTATTTTATACGGAGATTTGGATATTTCAGTAGTGGATGAGGTTCCGGCGAAAAGACTCCCAATCAAAAACTGTGTTGTGGATACCAGATACCGTCCAAAGGCGTATCAGTTTATCGAAAAAGAGGTAATGGCAGGACATCAGGCATACGTAATCTGTCCTCTTGTAGAAGAGAGCGAAAATATGGAAGCCGAGAACGTTACCGATTATGCAAAGCGCCTGAAAGAAGAGCTGCCGGATACAATTGAAATCGGGCTGCTCCACGGACAGATGAAACCGGCGGTGAAAAATGAGATTATGGAACAGTTTGCTGCCAATAAAATACAGGTGCTTGTTTCAACGACTGTTGTAGAGGTCGGTGTAAATGTCCCGAACGCAACAGTTATGATGATTGAGAATGCAGAGCATTTCGGACTTGCACAGCTTCACCAGTTAAGAGGCCGTGTGGGGCGTGGGGATGCGCAGTCTTACTGTATTATGGTCAATTGCAGTGGCTCAAAGGAGTCGATGAAGCGTCTGGATATTTTAAACAAATCCAATGACGGATTTAAAATTGCAAGTGAAGATTTGAAACTCCGCGGACCGGGAGATTTCTTCGGTATCCGGCAGTCAGGAGAGATGCAGTTTGCGCTTGCGGATATTTATCAGGATGCCTATATTATGCAAAAAGCTTCCGAAGATGTCGCAGATATTTTAGGCAATGATCCGGACCTTGTTCTGGAGGAGCATGAAAACCTGAAAAATTACCTGGAACTGTTCTTAAACGACCAGCGGAATAAATTAAATTTGTAAATTACTGTCACAGAAAAAAAGAGCCTTGAATTGCTTCAAGACTCTTTTTTTCGGCTTTGGAAATTTATTTCCGGGGAAATTTATTTCCAGGGAAATTTATTTCCAGGGAAATTTATTTCCCTGCCATCTGCTGTTCCTGTGCCTCAATCATTTTTTTGACCATATACCCCCCAACGGAACCGTTCTGTCTGGAAGTCAAGTCACCGTTGTAACCATCTTTTAACGGTACACCAATTTCACCGGCTACTTCGTACTTAAATCTGTCTAAAGCACCTTTAGCTTCTGGAACTGCTGCTCTGTTAGATGAACGATTTGACATAGTAATTCCTCCTTTGTTTTTCGAAGAAAAATGCGACTGCCTTTGCAGGAGCAGAGGAATTTTCCTCCTTTTGTTTTTTAATGTTTTTTCTTTGGCTCTGGTTTTTATCTTTTAAGAACATTCAAAAATTTCTTTTTGTTTGTTCAGTGATAGTATATGAAAAAATGAAAAGAATACACATGCATTTTTTGTTAAAAAATGAAATAAAAGGGTAACGTACAGATATGGATTGTAAGCGCTTACATTTTTATGTTTACAAATCAAATTAGATTGGGTATTATGAAGGTAAGGTATTTATGAAACAAACAGAAGGAGAAGTATTATGGACCGTATTGAGAAGTATATTGATGAACTGATGGAGAAAAGCACACCGGACCGCCCAATCTGGAATATTGAGAAGATTATGCAGGGGCTAAAATCTACCTGGAATTACATTGATGGATGTATGATTAAAGCCATTCTTGAAATGTATTCGATTACGAAGGACGAAAAATATTTTAAATTTGCGGATGCTTTTATCGACTGCAAGGTTAATGCGGATGGCACGATTGAGGGGTACGATGTCAATGAATTAAATATTGATAATGTGAATGCGGGAAAAACCCTGTTCGAGCTTTATGACCTTACCGGAAAGGAAAAATACCGCAAGGCGATTGACCTTGTGTACAGTCAGGTGGCACAGATGCCAAGAACGAAAGAGGGAAATTTCTGGCATAAAAATATTTATCCAAATCAGGTGTGGCTTGACGGACTTTATATGTGCCAGCCTTTTTATATGGAATATGAGACACGTTTTCATGACAAAAAAAATTATGACGATATTTTCAACCAGTTTTTTAATGTACAAAAAAATATGAAAGACGAAAAAACCGGGCTTTATTATCATGCGTATGACGCATCCAGGGAAATGTTCTGGTGTGATAAAGTAACCGGATTAAGCCAGAACTTCTGGCTCCGTGCATTAGGCTGGTTTTCCATGGCATTACTCGATACTTTGGATAAGGCGGATGCGTCAATCGGAGAACCTTACGAAAAATTAAAACAAATCTTTGTAGAATTGATGGATTCTATGTTAAAATATCAAGATGAGAGCGGAATGTGGTATCAGGTAGTCAATTTCGGCGGAATGGATAAAAATTATCTTGAGACAAGTGGAAGCTCCATTATGGCATATGCTTTATTAAAGGGAGTCAGACTTGGATTTTTACCGGAAAGCTATCGAAAATACGGAGAGAAGGCATTCCATGGCATCTGTGACAAATATTTATCGACGGATGAAGAGGGAAATCTTCATCTGGATGGTATCTGTCTTGTGGCAGGACTTGGCGGCGCAGCAAGACGTCCGGGAACCTATGATTATTATATGTCAGAGCCGGTTGTAAAAGATGACGCCAAAGGTGTTGGTCCATTTTTACTTGCATACACCGAGATGCTGCGCCTGCAGAAATAATCATGAAATGCCATTTTCAGGAAAAAACCGCTTATCACTCATTAATAAGCAAAGGATGTACAAATAATTATGATGCGCTATTTTAATTTTGATATTTCAGAGTATAAAGAGAAAAAATGTAATTTTCATACGCACACCGTAAGGTGTCATCATGCGTGTGGGGATGAGCGGGAATATATTGAAAATGCAATTAAGGCAGGTTTTGAGGTGCTTGGATTTTCTGACCATGCGCCGTATCTGTTTGATTACGGCTATCATTCTGCGATAAGGATGGATATGACCGAATTAGATGACTATATGCATACGGTGGAAAGCTTAAAAAGGGAATATCAAAAGGATATAAAAATTTTAGTTTCGCTGGAAATGGAATATTTCCCCGGAATTTTTGAACCGACCATCAACTATTTAAAAGAATATCCGTTTGATTATCTGCTTTTAGCACAGCATTTTTATTATGAAAACGGTTCTTTTTCAAGTGTCCGACGCAATTACACGGATGAGGAGCATTTAAAGCACTATGTAAAGCTGCTCACGGATGCACTTGATACCGGATATTTTAATATGGTGGCGCACCCGGATATTATTAACTTTGTCGGGGATGAGGCTTTGCATACAAAATACATGACGATGCTTGCGGACAAATTAAAGGAAGAGCAAATTCCAATTGAAGTTAATGTGAATGGTTTCCGGGAAAAAATCAATTACCCGGATGAACGTTTTATAAAAATCGGCGCAGAAAACGGCAATGATTTTATTGTCGGTGTGGATGCACATAATCCGAATGATTTTGCAGACCAAAAATCCTACGACGGCTGTATCGAACTGGCGGAACGCTTTGGTGGAAAGGTGTTCTGGAGATAACAGGAAAATTATGAGCAGAAAAATTTTGATTATTGAAGATGACGAAAAATTAAATGACGGCATAATGCTTGCATTAAGCGCACAGGATTACCAGTTTGAACAGTGCAGGCTGCTTTCGGAAGCAAGAAAACGGTTAAGCGAAGGTCAAAAGGATTTGATTTTACTGGATGTTTCCCTGCCGGATGGAAATGGAATTGAGTTTCTGCGTGAAATCAGAAAAAGCAGCCAGGTGCCGGTGTTATTAATCACTGTAAATAATATGGAGCTTGATATTGTAACAGGTCTTAATGCCGGGGCAAACGATTACATTACAAAGCCGTTCAGTCTGATGGTGCTACGGGCGAGAGTGGCAGTCTGGCTTCGCAGCAAGCCAAAAGAGACAGGGATTTATGATAAGGGGAGATATCGGTTCGACTTTGAAAAAATGCTGTTTTTAAAGGATGGAAGCCCGGTGGAATTAAGTAAAACAGAACAGCGGCTGTTACGCATTTTATGTGAGAATAGCGGCGCAACCTTAAAGAGAAGCTACCTGATTGATGAGATATGGCAGGGTGAAACTGAATTTGTGGATGAGCATGCACTCACTGTCACCGTAAAAAGGCTCAGAGATAAGCTGGAGGCAAATCAGGGTCAGACGGCGTATATAAAAACGGTGTACGGCATTGGCTATTGCTGGGTGACAGAGGAATGATGGGAGTATTACTTGGAATGGCAGCCGGTATTTTGTGTTCTTATGTCTGCTTTTCTTTTTATTATCACAAAAAAGAAAGCCGGCTTTTTTCCCGCCTACAGCATATGTTAGACAGCACCATCGCGGGAGATTATGCGGTTTCAGATATCTCGGAGGAAAAAATATCCCTGTTTGAGAACACCTTTAAAAGATATCTGGAAGGCAGTGAGCTTTCCGTGGAAAAGCAGAAAGAGCAGAAGGAGGTCGTTCAGAAATTAATCTCTGACATTGCACATCAGACGCTCACGCCTATCTCGAATTTGAAGCTTTACACCGGGCTTTTGGAGGAAAACTGCGGGGAGAATAAGTTTGTTTTAACTATCTCTGAGGAAACGGAAAAGCTTGATTTTTTAGTACAGTCACTGGTAAAGCTTTCGCGGATGGAGAACGGCATCATCACAGTTCATCCGAAAGAAACACCGTTAAATGAGCTGCTAAGTGCAGTCTGGAAGAATTATAAAAACAGCGCAGAGCAGAAAAAGCTTACCTTTACGGCAGCCCGGACGGAAGAGACGGCAGTTTTTGATTTGAAATGGACGATTGAGGCGGTCGGAAATATCGTGGACAATGCCATAAAATATACGCCGGAGGGCGGAGCAGTCGCGATAACCGTACAGCAGTATTCTTTTTTTGCAAGAATTGACATTTCGGATACCGGAATTGGTATCCGGGAGGAGGAAATCCCGAATATTTTTACAAGGTTTTACCGGAGTCCTGATGTGGCAAAGCTGCCCGGAGTCGGAATTGGATTATATCTTTCAAGATATATGACAGAACAGCAGCGGGGCTATATCAAAGTGAAGTCCGGGAAAGGAAAGGGAACGGTATTCTCTGTCTTTCTTCCGGTGGAAGTGGAAAATTAGGAAAAGTATCTGTTTTGTTATTTTCTGGAAACAAGTTGGAGACATCTGACTGATAAGGTTTGTATTGTAAAAAATACAGACCTTTTTTGCATACAAAAAAGTCTGAAATAAGAAAGGACGATGTGTGATGATAATTTTGGAAACACATGATTTAAGGAAAGTATATGGCAGGGGAGAGACAGAAGTAGTCGCATTGGATAATGTAAGCATTTCTGTGGAAAAGGGAGATTTTATGACAATTGTCGGTACGTCCGGCAGCGGAAAATCAACATTATTACATATGATTGGTGGGCTGGACAACCCGACATCGGGAACAGTTGTTGTGGATGGACAGAAAATAAATGATATGAGTGCGGATGAGCTGACGATTTTCCGGCGAAGAAATATCGGTTTTGTCTTTCAGCAGTACAACCTTGTGCCGATGCTCACTGTATGGGAAAATATTATTTTACCGATAAAGCTGGACGGAAAAACACCTGAAAAGAAATATCTGGATGAAATCGTAACAACGCTCGGGCTGTCTGATAAGCTAAACCGGCTTCCGGTGGAGCTATCCGGCGGACAGCAGCAGAGGGTGGCAATTGCAAGGGCGCTCGCCGCAAAGCCTGCCATACTTTTAGCAGATGAGCCGACCGGAAATTTAGACTCAAAAACCTCGCAGGATGTACTCGGACTGTTAAAAATTACAGGAAACAGATTTCATCAGACCATCGTAATGATAACGCATAATGAGGAAATTGCGCAGATGGCAGACCGTATTTTAAGAATTGAGGACGGTAAAATCGCTTCCGACAGCAATGAGGCAGGGCAGGGGGTGATTTCATGGCAAAAGTAGAAAATGGGGAAACACTGCGTCTTATCACCGCACGTTTTCTGAAAATGAACCGGAAACGCAATGGGATAGCAGTTATTGCTATTTTTCTTACGGCGTTGCTTTTTACGAGTCTTTTTACCGGGGCAGAGTCACTGCTTCTCTCAAAACGGGCAACGGATATCAGGCAGTTTATGAATGCCTCACACGCAATAGTCCAGGATTTGACAAAGGAGCAGGCAGAGCGTGTGCCACAGGCATTGGAGCAAAATCAGGACATTACCCGGTATGGAGAGGGGATTTTTTTAGGAAGTGGCATGAATTCGGAATTTGCTTTTTCTACTGAGGTGCGCTATGCAGATGCATCGATGGCAGAAAGCTATAATTGTCTGCCGACAACCGGGAAGCTTCCGCAAAAGGAAAATGAAATTGCAGTGAGCAGCCTGATACTGGATAGACTCGGACTGCCGCATAAGATTGGACAGACAATCACTATCAGCTGGGAAAAGAATGATGTTACAAAGAAAATAGAAACAGATGAATTTGTCGTGTCCGGCTTCTGGAAAGGGGATAAGGCGGTACTGTCACAGCTTCTTTTTGTATCGAAGGATTATGCAAAAAAGAACACCAGTTCACCAACTGAGGAGGAGATTGCAAATGGCAATTATAATGGAAGCTATGAGTATGCGGTCTGGTACAAAAACCTGTGGAATTTGCAGAAAAAGACCGATAATTTGTCAGAAACAGCAGGACTTTGGGATGCACAAAATAAATTTGAGGTAAATCCGGCATATGACTGGATGGACGAGGATACCTTTTCGTTTCAGTCGCTTTTCATATTGGTGCTTTTTATTATGCTGGCAGGTTATCTTATTGTTTATAATGTGTTCAGTCTTTCGGTGCGGACAGATATAAGGGCGTATGGTCTTTTGAAAAATATCGGTATGACCGGAAAGCAGTTGAAAAAAATTGTGCGCTTACAGGCATTTTTTCTTTCTGCGGTTGGGATACCGCTTGGTATTTTAGCAGGTTATTTTGCAGCGGTGTGCATGGCACCTTCCTTAAATGCGGAGAGCGCGGTAACCGCACAGCAGGTATCATCTCCGGTTGTAGTTGTGAATGCCAATCCGGTTTTATTTGCCGTAGCAGCGGTTTTTACACTGATTACCGTATATTTTTCCTGCTTTCAGGCATGCCGTATGGTGGAAAGGGTGTCTCCGGTAGAGGCACTCTGCCTGTCGGAAAGTGATACCACGCAGAGAAGAAAATCAGGCAGAAAAAGCAGGGATTTTTCTGCAGGCTGGTTTGGAATGGCAGTGAAAAATATGCACAACAGCTGGGAAAAAGGCATTGTGGTCATGTTATCCATTGCGTTGTCCATGTTTGTTGTAAACTGCATTGTCATGCTTGTAACCGGTTATGATTTTTCTTCCTACCAGAAGACATTTCTGGCATCCGATTTTCAGATTGACCAGATGACAAGCTACGCTTTGACCACAAATTTTGAGGGTGTGACAGAGGAAGTGAGGGAACAGTTAGATGCCTGTCCTTACAAAAAGACAACCGGATATGTGTATTACTCCCCGGAGAAGCATAAAGCGGAGAGCCGTCTGATGGACACCTGGAACCAGTTTGCCGGACAATTCCAGTCAAACTGGACTGCGTATGAGAAAAAGGAATGGGAGAACCTTCAGAAGTCAGGAGAGGTAAACCTTCATTTCCTCGGTATCAGCGAAGCTGTTTTCGATAAACTGGAATGGAAAGAAAAGCCGTGTGAATGGTCGGATTTTGCATCAGGGGATTATGTGCTTGTGGATTACAGCAGGTATCTGGACGAGGAAAATAATTCATATTATAAACCGGGAGATGCTTTTCTGATGCGGTATCAAAGCGGAAAAGAAAAAAATTACACGGTACTGGGCGAGGCAATGATGCCTTATGCGATTGACTATCCATATGCCGATATGCTCTATGTTACAGTGATGGTGCCGGAGAAAGAGTTTATCAAATACACCGGAATTGACGGCGCAATGTACGGCATTTTAGATGCACAGAAGGGGCAGGAGAAGCAGGTTCAAAAATATCTGGAAGAAACGGTCTTAAAGGAAAATGATATGCTCAACGTTTTTTCTGTTCTGGCAATGAAGGAAAGCTTTCAGAAATATGTTGACAAATATTATTCTATCGGAGCATTTCTTGTGCTGGTTCTTTTTTCCATTGCCGTTATGAACTTTTTCAACACGACGGCAACCTCTGTGCTGTCGAGAAAGCGGGAATTAACCCTGCTTGAGGCAGTCGGAATGACAAGAGCGCAGATTATTAAAATGTTAATCGCAGAGGGCTGTATTTATTTTATCGGAGCGTTTTTCATTGCCATTTTGCTCGTGTACTTTGTCTCCGAAAAACTGTTGACGCATACGATAGGACAGGCGTTTTTCTTTCAGATGCATGTGACAATCCTGCCGTGTATCTGCATGATGCCGGTATTATTTATTCTCGCAGTGCTCATTCCTTATTATGAGTATAAGAAAATGAGCGGGGAGAGTATTGTGGAGCGCATTCGGCGGGAGTGAGTTTCAAAATTTGGCTTCTGACGCTGCCGGTTCTTGGCGACCGTATTCTGGTCGCCAAGAACCGCTGCGAGCGGCAGGCAGCGAGAGCGTGTCTTCGATGATTTTGTTCATTTTGCACAATATTGCCAAACTTTAATCCGAAACAAGTGTTATTCCCGAAATATCCGGGTGGATGGTCAGCGAGTAGTTCGTGTAGTAAACGACAAAGCCCGGTGCAGCACCATTTGGTTTTTTTACATTCTTTTTCTGGAGATAATCGATTTCCACCTTCTCTGCATCACGTCCTTTGGAGTAAAAGCCGGCAAGCATTCCGGCTTCCTCAAATACACGGTCCGGAAGTTCTTCATTATTGGATTTTACAATAACATGGGAACCAGGCATTCCTTTTGCATGAAACCACCAGTCATTTCCGGTTGCAAATTTAAAGGTAAGTTCATCGTTCTGGTAATTATTTTTTCCAACGTAAATGTCATAGCCGTCTGTGGAACGGTAATGGAACGGTTTACTTTTTATTTTTGCTTTTTTGTCGGTCTTTTTCCGTTTCACATAGCCATATTCCATTAATTCTTCTTTAATCTGAACCAAATCATCTTCGGATAATGCAATGTCAAGTGCAGTGGAGATGCTCTCTAAGTGGGCAATCTCTGTTTTTGTTTCCTCCGTCAGTGTAGTGAGTGCCTCAAAGGTACGCTTCATTTTATTATATTTGTCGAAATACTTCTGCGCATTTTCTTTCGCATCAAGCTGCGGATCCAATGGAATAGTGATCATTTCATTGGTGTAATAATTGAGAGCTTCCAGTTTTTTTGCACCTTCTTCTAGACCATATCCGTAGGTGTGGATTAATTCCCCATAAACTTTATATTTTTCACGCTTTTCGGTATCCTTTAACTGTTTTTCCTGAAGCTGGTATTTTTTACGGTTGCGCTCTAAGGCGGTGGATACAATTTTTCTTAAATCGACCGATTTCTGGCGTATTCTTGTATATACATTTTTAGAGGCATAATATTCCTCTAAAACAGCAGAAACAGAGTCAAATTCCTTGGCTTCATAGTCTGCAAACTGGGTTAATGCAACGCAGGAAAAATCGACAGGTTCTTTCCCATTAAAAATAATATTTGGTTTATAGTTATTGTTTTTTATATCATCCATCATCCACATCAGGTTATTGAACAAATGTTTTTTTCCATTTTTATCCAAAGAGTCGACCGGCATATCTCCGTCAATCGAGCTGCGGTAACAGATTTCCGATGCAAGGAGAGGGCTTAGTCCGGTAAAGGAAGAATAGAGTGCTTTTGTGATGGAAAGCGGTTTTTTCATGACAGTATCCATAAAAGCTTCCTCCGTTACTTCCAACGGATTCAAACGATCCTCCTGCGTTGCCGGAATGCAGTAATCCCTTCCGGGCAGCACTTCGCGGAGGGAACTCATCATCGAAGAAACCCGCTTGATGCTGTCAATGATTTTTCCATCGCTGTTGCAGAAAATAATATTACTGTGTTTTCCCATTAATTCGACAATCAGTGTTTTCCGGCACAAATCACCCATTTCGTCAAGATGCTCAATGTCAAAATGAATAATACGTTCCATGTGCGGCTGATAAATCTTTACAATTCTGCCATTTGCGATGTGCTTTCTTAAAACCATGCAGAAATTCGGTGCTGTCATCGGGCTTGGCTTATTCTGGTCCGTCAGATAAAGAAACGGCAAAGACGCACTTGCTGACATGGCAAGACGGTACTGACCGTTACTTCCTTTGCAAGTGAACAACAGT
Source organism: uncultured Roseburia sp. (assembly GCA_934307185.1). Classification (GTDB taxonomy): domain Bacteria; phylum Bacillota; class Clostridia; order Lachnospirales; family Lachnospiraceae; genus Roseburia. The sequence continues at coordinate 1,430 of CAKRCJ010000024.1, read as the reverse complement.
TCGTCACTTTCCGGTTGTGCGATTTTACTGATTTTTGCATTTAAAATTGTGTTATTGAGTTCATATACTATATTTGAAATGACAAATCCATCAAGAGCCATTGTAATTACTCCTATTCTTATATTTAATAACCAGAGGATTGTGAGGCGCATGGCAAACAGGAATTTCCAAAGTCCGCACAATTTCTGTAACAGAGTTATTATAGCGGATTGGATGTTGATTGACAAGTAATGTGAAATCTGTATTTGAAAAAGCGGGTGTTCTGTGATAAGGTGGAAAAAGAAAAAATAAATGATGAGGAAGGAAAAATACATGGCATCTGAATTATTAAAAAGAAGTGAAGTAAAAGAAGAAGATACATGGAATTTGAAAGACATGTACCCAAGTGACGAAACGTGGGAGAACGAATTAAAAACGATTAATGGGATTGTAGAAAGAATCGCAGCATACGAAGGAAAAGTGACAGAAAGTGCAGCAAATCTGCTGAACGTATTAAGTGACCTTGCGGCAGCAGGCGAAAAGGTAAGCCTTGCATTCAGTTATGCAGAGCGTCTTTTTGACGAAGACCAGACAAATACAGCACATCAGGCAATGTCAGCAAAGGTTTATTCTGTTTATGCTGCAATGGGAAGTAAAACAGCATTTGTTGACCCGGAAATTATTGCGGCATCAGAGGAGACATTAGAGGCATTTTACAAGGAACAGCCAGACCTTTTATTATACAAAAAACAGATTGCGGAAATCCGCCGTATGAAGGAGCATTGTCTTTCTTCAGAGATGGAAAAGCTCATTGCAATGACCGCAGAGATGAGCCAGACACCGGCAGATACATTTTCCATTTTAAATAATGCAGATATGGTATTACCGGAAATTAAGGATGAGAACGGGGAACTGGTACGTCTTACTCCGGGACGCTACGGTCAGTTTTTACAGTCTGCTGACCGTCGTGTAAGAAAAGATGCATTTGATGCAATGTATGGAACCTATAAGCAGTTTTTAAATACGTCCGCAAGCCTTTACAGCGGCAATATTAAGCAGCAGATTTTTTATGCAAAAGCGAGAAAATACAACTCTACTTTAGAATGTGCAGTAGATGCAAATAATGTTTCTCCAAGCGTATATCATAACCTGATTGATACCGTGAATAAAAATCTTGACAAAATGCATGCCTATGTAGCACTGCGCAAAAAGTGTCTGAGATTAGACGAGCTTCATATGTACGATATTTATACGCCGATGATTCCGGATATGGCAAAGAAAATCCCATTTGAGGAAGCAAAAGAAACCGTATTAAAGGCACTTGCACCATTGGGAGAGGAATATGTAAGCAAAGTAAAAGAAGGCTTTGAGAACCGCTGGATTGATGTTTATGAAAATCAGGGAAAAAGAAGCGGTGCATATTCCGCCGGCGAATATGGCTGCCACCCATA